>JAKZWC010000025.1:0-3828 GCA_047515735.1 Spirochaetales bacterium
TCGCCCTCGTAGATCTCCATCGAGATGCCGCGCAGCACGTGGAAGTCGCCGAACCACTTGTGCAGCTCGCGCACCACGATGATGCCGTTGCGCTCCTTGTTGCCCTGCTTCTCCCCTTGCGCCACTAGCCTACTCCCTTGCTCATCGACCGCTCGATGGCGCGGCTCACGCTGGTCATGGCGTAGGTGAACACCCAGTACACCGCGGCCACGAACACGAACATCTCGATCTCGGCGTTGAACCACATGCGGCGCCCGGACAGGATGGCGTTGGCGGTGCCGAGGAAGTCGAGCAGTCCGAGCAGCGAGATCACCGCGGTGTCCTTGAACAGGATGATGAACTGCCCGACGATCGCCGGCAGCACGTTGCGCAGCGCCTGCGGCAGCACGATGCGCGCGGTGATGTGATGCACCTTCATGCCGAGCGCGCGCGCCGCCTCGAGCTGGCCGGACGGCACCGACTGCAGGCCGCCGCGGATGTTCTCCGCCATGTACGCGGAGTTGTTGAGGATCAGCGCGATCAGCCCGCGCGTGAGCCGGTCCATGTCCATCCAGTCGGGCAACAGCAGCGGCAGCAGCACCTGGGTCACGAACAGCAGCGCCAGGATCGGCGTGCCGCGCAGCACCTCGATGTACGCGATGCATGCCACCCGCACGAACGCCATCGAGCTGCGCCGCCCGAGCGCGAACAGGATGCCGAGCGGGAACGAGATCACGATGCCCGCCTGCGCCAGCAGCAGCGTGACCATCAGGCCGCCCCACTGCTTGGTGCCGACGAACGGCAGCGCCTCGCTGGCGTCGAAGCCGCGCAGGAACACCAGCCCGCCCAGGAACAGCACCAGCCAGGTCCCGAGCACCCGGCGCGCCTGGCCGAGCACCGTGTAGCGGCCCACCAGCCAGCCGGCCCCCACCAGCACCGTGTTGAGCAGCAGGTAGACGCGAAACCCGGCGCCGAGGCTGGCGAACTCGACCGGCAGCGCCGCCAGCAGCGGCGCCGCCACCGCCAGACTGATGGCGAGCCGCCGGCAGAAGCCGGGCCACACCGACCAACCCAGGCCCAGTACGAACGGCAGGGCGAGCATCACCACGCCGGCGCGCCACACCTCCTCGTCCAGATACTGGCCGACCAGCAGCACCTGCAGATTCTGTGTCAGCACCGCCCATTCGGCGGTGTTCAGCGCCCAGCCGCCGAAGCCGCGCACAACGTAGTAGAGGGCCGCCAGTACGGCCACGGTGAGCAGCGCGTTGTACCAGGTGTCCACCAGGTTGGCCCGCACCCAGCCGAGCGGGCCGCTGCTCGCTACCGGCGGTTTGATCTCGTCAGCCCGGTCCGCCATGTTAGCGTTCCACGATCTGCACCGACCGGTTGTACAGGTTGCCGATCAGCGAGTAGACGCCGGCGATGATCAGGTAGGTGACGATGATCAGCAGGAACATCGGCGCCGAGCTGCCCGACTGTTCGATGATGTTGCGCGTGATCACGTACACGTCGGCGTAGCCCACCACGATGGCCAGCGACGAGCCCTTGGTGAGGTTGATGTACTGCCCGATCGTGGGCGGCACGATGATGCGCAGCGCCTGCGGGATCACGACGTAGCGCAGCACCTGGATCTCGCTCAGGCCCACGGCGCGCGCCGCTTCGAGCTGTCCGCGCGGGATCGACTGAATCGCGCCGCGCACGATCTCGCCGATGTAGGTGGCAATATACACCGTCAGACACGCCACCAGGGCGAAGTACTCGGGGGTCATGCGCAGCCCGCCGCGGAAGTTGGTGCCCTTGAGCACCGGAATGGAGGGGATCAGCGGAGGCTCGCCGCCCCCGGCCAGCGCCACCCAGCCGAGCACGCCCGCCACTACCAGCAGCGCGAACGCCGCCAGGTTGGGGTAGGAGGGGGTGGCGGTGCGGGTTTCGCGGCTTTTCAGGTACCGGCGCACGAAGTAGCCGGCGATCAGGGCCGCCAGCACGATCAGCAGCCAGGTGCCGAAGCTGGCGGTCGGCTCGCCCCAGATGGTGTAGACGCCGCGGTTGCTCAGGAAGATCGGCCCCGGCAGCTGGATCGCCTGTTTGGTGATCGGCATGCGCAGCACCAGCCCGAAGTAGAAGAAGTAGCAGGTCACGATCAGCGGTATGTTGCGAATGGCGCCGATGTAGACCGCGAAGATCTTCTGCACCAGCCAGTTCTTCGACAGCCGGGCGATGCCGACCAGCACGCCCAGGATGGTGGCCAGCACGATGCCCAGCAGGGTCGCGCGCAGGGTGTGGATCACCCCGACCAGGAACGCGTAGAAGTAGGAGTTGTCCGCGCTATAGGGGATGGCGGCGTTGGAGATCTTGATCGACGCGCGCAGCGACAGAAACCCGAAGCCGAGGTCGATGCCGCGCTTCTCGGCGTTGACGAACAGGTTGTTCAGAAGGAACCCGATCAGGCCGACGATCAGCAGCGCTGCGGCGATCTGGGTGACCGCCCGCAGGACGTAGATGTTGCGCCACAGCGGCACGCTGGAGTGTGACTGGACGCGGCTGCGCAGATCGCCTTGGACGGGCGCGGACATGGCGTTGCGGCAGGGCACAACAAAGGAGCCGGGCCACCGCAGGCAGCCCGGCTCCGATTCTTGCGTTCACCCTGTCGATCAGGTGTTCTCCGGCACGTACATCAGGCCGCCGCGCAGATACAGGTTGTCCGGCCCGCGTTCGCGATAGAAGCCCCAACCCTTCTCTTCCGCCTCGATGCTGTAGTAGCGGTCGATAATCTCGCCGAAGTTGCCCACTTCCTTGATGATGTTCAAGGCAACCTCGGGAGCGATCTGCAGGCGATCCTGGCCCCAGGTGCCCTCGGCGCCGAGCAGGCGCTGCACCTTGGTGCTCTGCGAGTTGTCGTACATGTCCTGCACATTGTCCTGGGTCACGCCGAGCTCCTCGGCGTTCAGCAGGATCCAGCCGACCATGCGGATCAGGTCGAACCACTGGTCGTCTCCGTGCGGCACCAGCATGGCCCACGGGTCCTTGCCGAACACGCTGGTCCAGATGCTGTGGTCGTCCGGGGTGGAGCGGGTCAACTGGCGCACGAAGGAGCCGGTGCCGTCGCTGCCGGTGAGCACGAAGTCGCAGCGCCCGGCGTCGTAAGCGTCACGCACGCCGCCGATCTCGTACAGCGCCAGTTCGAAGGTGATGCCGTACTCCGCCTCCATGTCGGCTGCCATCTGCACGTAGTTGGTGCCGGCGCCGGTGCAGCCGGTCATCCCATCCAGGCTCTGCCAGTCGTTGGCCATGATGCCGCTGTCCTTGCTGCTCACCACGCCGAGACCGGCGTAGTGCACGACATCGACGAAGTTGCCCCAGTGGATCTCGCGGTGTGCGGTCCAGGTGTTGGCGATGGTCATCACGTCGATCTCGCCGGTCGTCGGCATCGGCTTTGCGGTTACTAGCTCGCTGACGACCCTCATCGGGCTATTCGCGTAGCGAGAGGTCAGGAGCGGCCCCACCTGGCGTCGGAGCCAGGAGGGCACGCCGTCTGGTCCGGCAAGCCAGCGCCCGTGCACGGATCGCTACGCGTTCCTTAGCATTGCAGGAGCTGCGCTCCTGTGCGTGCACGGGCGCACGCCGGTTGGGGCCCCCAAACAAAAAGAGACTTCGTCTCGTTCGCGTTGGCCACTGGGAGCTCGTGAAGGTCCCGATCGATCTCTTCTCAACGGGTGGCAACCCGATCAGCCGATCAGCCGATCAGCCGATAAGCCGGTCCCGGCAGCGGGGCGGCTTCTTGACCGCGCGCCTTCGCTCGTCTACCATTTGCTAGCAATTGATAGCGTTGCAGCGATATTGGAGGCGGGA
>JAKZWC010000026.1:0-4452 GCA_047515735.1 Spirochaetales bacterium
AGTTCTACGACACCATCGTGGTGCCCAACATGTTCGGCGACATCATCACCGACATCGGCGCCATGATTCAGGGCGGTCTCGGCGTCTCCGCCGGCGGCAACATCAACCCCGATCCGGGCGGCTGCAGCATGTTCGAGTGCATGGGCGGCTCCGCGCCCAAGTACACCGGGCAGAACATCATCAACCCGATTGCCGCCATCGCCGCCATGGGGATGTTGCTGACGGTGCTCGGCGATCAGAAGGGACTGCCCAACCTGAGCCGGGCCGGACAGCGGGTCGAGGACGCCATCGGCAAGACCACGCCCCGGATGCAGAGCATGTCGGCCGGACGGATGGGCCATTCCACCAGCGAGGTGGGCGATCTGGTAGCCGCCGCCCTGTAGTCTCCGGTCGGCTACCGGCTCAGGTGAAGGTCGGCTCCGCCCTGCCGCTGCGGCAGGCGCGGTCCGCCGCCTCCAGGATCGCCATTACCTCCAGCGTATCGGCCAGCGCCACCGGCGCCGGCCCACCCGCCAGGAACGGCACCACCGCGCGCAGCAGATCGCTGTAGCCGGTCCGCATGTCGACCACGAACGGCAGCGCCGGCGGCGCGTCGGTCCCCGGCGCCGCGCGCAGCACGCCGCCGTAGCCGCCGCCTTCGTACAGCTCCACCACCCCCGTGGCGCCGCTCGCGTACTCCACCACCAGGACCGCCCCTCGGCTCACCGGGTGAGCGCTCACCACGCGGGCGCCGCGACCCAGGGCACGCTGCAGCATCTCCACCCCGTGCACGCCATACCACACGATGGAGCTGCCAGCGGGCGCGCGGCCGAGGGCGCCCCAGGTAACCGCCGAACGCGGCGACGGCACCTGTTCACAGGCCCTCTGCAACGCCGGGACGAAGCGCAGCGAAGAAGCCGAGCATAGCGGCACGCCTTGATCGGCGGCGACGGCGGCGATCTCCCGTCCCGCGGCCAGGTTGGCGGCCAGCGGCTTGTCCAGGAAGATCGGTTTTTTCAAACCGGCGCAACGGCGCACGTATTCCAGGTGCAGGGCCGGATCGTTGATCGCTATCAGTATCGCATCCACGTCCATCAGCGTAGCGTCCAGGTCGGTTCCCACCGCGACACCCCATGCCTCGAGCTGGGCCTGGCGTAGGTCCAGCCCCGCGGCGTCCTGGAACGGAGTCACAAAGCGCACGCAGCTCACCACCCGCGCCCCCGCCACGCGCAGGTCGGGCGGGCAGTCGGGCGCCTGCAGGCGACGGGTGAATTCGACCGCGTGGGAGGTGTCCAACCCCACCATGGCGAGCCGCAGCTCAGCGTTCATTCCGGTTTGTTGCCTCCCGGTCATGCGGCCAGCGCCGCCAGCAGTGCCTTGATATAGCCGATGGAGTACGCCAGCGCCTGGTGAGCGCTCGCATTGTCGCCCGCGATCTCCTGCAGGTGATCGGGGTTCAGGCAGCCGTCGAAACCAACCCGCTGCAGTTCGCGAACCACGCGGAACATGTTCATGTCGCCGTCGTCGAGCAGCACCTCCTCGAAGCCGCCGGCGGTGGCCAGGCTGCCGCGCACGTTGCGCAGGTGCACGGTGAAGATGCGCCCCTTGCGCCCGTAGTTGTTGATCTCGTCCAGCACCAGGGGCGGGCCGCCGGCCTCGGCGCGGGTGCCGCAGCAGTACAGGTAGCCGACGCTGCGGCTCGGGAAGGCGTCGATGACGCGGTGGAAGCCGAGCGACCCGAGCGGCGTGTCGGGCAGCGGCGTATCGGAAGGGTGGATCGCCAGCCGCACACCGCACTCCTCGGCGATCGGCACCAGGCGCTCGTAGACCGCGCAGAAGCGCCGCCACCACTCCTCCAACTCCTCGTGGGAGGGCGTGGCGAGGCCGCCGGCGGCCAGCTCCCTGCTCTCCCCCCGCGAACGGTAGCCGCCGCGGTGCAGCGACTCGTAGCGCAGCAATTTGTGGTTGAAGGTGTCGCCGGCGAAGCGCTGGCGCACGATCGGGATGCCGGCCTCGGCGAACACCCGCAAGGCGGTGCAACTGTTCTCCAGCTCGCGCTCGGCTCCGTCGCGGCCGTGCATGAACTCCTCGGTGATGTCGGGCAGGGTGACGCGGTTGAAACTCAGCCCCCAGCGGCGCACCCGGCGCACCTCGGCCCGCAGCCGCGCCGGGTCGGGATGTCCCTGCTCGCGCACCCCGGCGAAGAAGTCGCCCTGACCGACGTCGATGGCGTCCGCGCCGAGCTGGGTCACCGTGCGCAGGTACCCGTCCGACAGGTCGTGTCCCCAGACCGCAATCCGCATCAGCTACCCTCCTTCGCGATCACTTTGGCCGGGACCCGCGACGCCAGCGCCAACGTCAGGCGGTCCCCCTGCAACCGGTGCTCCGGCGCCGCGCCGCGGCCGGCGGCGCTCAGCGTGAACAGCTCCAGCGGACGGCCGCGCAAGGCCGGCGGCAGCAGCCATGCCCGCCGGCAGCCGTGCCGGCTGTAGCAGTGGACGCCGTCACCCAGCGGTACGAAGCGGTCGCCGCCGTCCACCACCACCACGTCGTTCCAGGTCACCAGCAGCCGTTCGGGGCTGCCGACGCCCACCTCCGCGCGTATCCCTCCGGCGAACCGCATCAGGACGCCACCGTCCGCGTCGTCCCAGGCCAGCATCTCGTGCTGCAGATAGAACAGGTTGAGCAGCGAGCCGAGATAGATGCGCTCCACGATCTCCTGCCAGTCTTCCTCGAACGAGAGGGTGAGGCGGGTGCGCGGCGCCAGCCACGGGAAGTGCGCGTCGAACGCCTCGCGGCCGAGGCTCTGCACGCTGATCGGGTGGTAGGTGATGTCCTGGTGGAACGACTTGCAGATGCCGTAGTCCGCGGTGGTGCCGCCGCCGTAGTGGTCGCCGCGGCCCCCGCCCATGATCTTGCGATGGTAGATCTGGCGCGCGCTGTCGCGCGGGTCGTGGTGCCAAAACGCGCTCACCAGCCGCGCCGGATCCGCCGGCAGGCCGTTGTAACCCTCGGTGGAGACGCTGATGCCGCGCTCCCGCAGCCAATCGACGATCGGCATCAGGCCGCACACCAGCTCTTCCAGGATGCCGATGCCTTCCGGGTCGCTGCGCGGATCGCAGTTGGTGATGCGCAGGTTGTCCAGGTGGATGGTCCCCTCCACGGGAACGGTACGCATCATCCCCTCGAAGCGGCGGAATATCCCGCCGCTCTCCACGTCCCGCGTGTGACTCATCCCGCCCAGGATCCGGTCGTCGAAATTGGTCTTCTCCTCGTCGAACACGGTGCCGCCGGGGTGGTATCGCACGCCGACCAGCGCGGGATCGAAGTCCTTGCTGCTGCGGTGCGCGTCGTCGATGTTGGCATGGTAGCTGACCATGGCGTTCAGC
Source organism: Spirochaetales bacterium (assembly GCA_047515735.1). Lineage (GTDB taxonomy): Bacteria > Spirochaetota > Spirochaetia > SZUA-6 > Bin103 > Bin103. The sequence goes on from JAKZWC010000026.1 coordinate 3,369, forward strand.
TCCTCCTTGCAGCGCGCCGCCAGCCGGTACAGCTCCGTGCGCGGGCCGAGGTTCTCATTGTACCGGTCCATGCTGGGATACGCGCCCTCCGGCTGCTGCGACTCGACGCCGACCAGAAACGCCGCCTGCGGCAACCCGTCGGTAACGCCGTGGAAGGCGCGGATGATCTCCTCGCACTCCGCCAGCGTGGACACGCAGCCGCTCGCGGGACAGAAGCGGGTCGTGTCGGCATCCGCGATATCGGCGTGGGCGTCGCGCAGCCACATCTTGCCCATCGCCTCCGGGTCTGGATCGGTGGTGAACAGCCGGTAGAAGCGGAACCCGGAATCGGCGCAGGTGAGCAGCGGCAGGTCGATCCACTCCAGGCTGGCCAGCGGCGTGCGGGCATCGTCGATGTTGTCCAGCCGCACCTGCAACGTGCTGCCGCGCAGGGCGAATACGATGTCGAAGCTCAATCCCGCGTCGACCGTGACGGTGTATCGTCTCTCGCCTCCTCCGGCCTGAACCGCGATGTCGAGTTCGTCCCAGGATTGGTCGACGCCGTTGATGCGCAGCCGGCCGCCGGGAGCGCCGGCGCCGAAGGTGCGCCCGCTCCGCCTGTGGACATAGCCGCGGAGCAACGGCAGATCGCGGTGCAGCGCAACCGTCAGCTCGTCGCCCTCCAGGAACACTTCGGCATCGTTCATCGCCGCCCAAGGTACCCCGAAGCGAAAATGACGGAAACGGCGGCCGGTCTACTGGACCACGCGCAGCGTCCGCGGCGAGGCGGGACTCCGGGGAGATCCTCGGGAACCCGTTCACCACGACGGTCGCATGGAGGGGCACCCGGCGTGTCTGCCGTGGAAGACTCCTCTCGACGGTGAATGCACCGGCTTGGCGTCCCGGCTCGCTGCACGGTCAAGTAGGGTGCGTGCCGTGCGGCCCGCATGCAATGCATGGCCGCCGCGCGTCGAGTTATTATGGGTGAACATGGCTTACCGCACGGTCACCACGCCCCCGCGGCGAGCTGAGCACCAGGCGCCGGCCTCGCTGGAGTTTCCCGGCTGTCGTCCGGTGCGCATCTCGCGGGAAGAAATTGCCGACT
>JAKZWC010000027.1:0-2930 GCA_047515735.1 Spirochaetales bacterium
GCTCTACGCCGGCCTGTACGGCATGCACTACGCGTCGTTCGACGACATCCCCGACGAGGTGGTGGCCACCGCCGCCGCCGATACCGCGACCTGACGGCCGGGTAGCACGCGAGCTTTCCCGGCTGACGGCGCGCCGTGGCCGGTCCGTGCCCCACCCCGGCGGGCGGGCCCGCAGCAGGGAGGGCGCCCCCTGACCCGGCGGCCGCCTCAGGTATGCCGCAGCAGTTGCTCCAGCGCCGGGGAACGGCGCACCGGATAGCGCACCGCACCGCGCAGCGCGCGCACCGGCGGCGGCAGGCTGGCGAGGCTGACGGCCGCGCGCTCCCGGATCGCCGCCAGCGTCTCCCGCGGCGCAACCCGCGCTCCTTCCCGCATCCGCGCGACCAGCAGCGGCGTACGCCGTTCGCGCGGCGCGTTCGGTTCGCCGGGCGTGCCCGGCTGGTCCCCGCCGCCAGCGCCGGCTGCTGCTTCGGCTTCCCCCTCCAGGCACAGCAGATCCGCGGTGGCGTTCTCTCCCGCGTAGCAGCGCACCACCTGCTTGATGCCGGGCAGGGTGGCCTTGCCGGGCTCTTCCGAGCGCTTGGCCGCCGGCTGCCAGTCGCTGCCGCGGCGCACCGCCACCAGCTTGTAGACCCCGCCCAGGGCCGGATCGCCGTGGGCGGTGACCAGACGCGTGCCGACGCCCCACGCGTCGATGGGAGCGCCGGCCCGGCGCAATTCGTCGATACGCTGTTCATCCAGATCGCTGGACACCACGATGCGGGCGGCCTGCAGGCCCGCCGCGTCCAACCGCGCCCGCACCGCGCGGCTGAGGCGGCCGAGATCGCCGCTGTCCAGACGCACGCCGAAGCCGCTGCTGCCGCGTGCCTGCAGCTCGCGCAGCACCGGAATCGCATGCGGCATCCCGCTGCCCAGAGTGTCGTAAGTATCCACCAGCAGTATCGCCTGCTCCGGGTAGAGCTCGGCGAAGCGGGCGAAGGCGCCCTGCTCGTCGCCGAAGGCCTGGACCCAGGAGTGGGCCATGGTGCCGCTCACCGGGATGCCGTAGCGTGCGCCGGCGGCGACGTTGGAGGTGCCGTCCACCCCGCCGACGTAGGCGGCGCGGGCCGCCGACAAGGCCCCGTCCAACCCCTGGGCGCGGCGCAGCCCGAACTCGAACACGCGGCCGCCGGCCGCCGCCTGCACCACCCGCGCCGCCTTGGTGGCGATCAGGGTCTGGAAGTTGACCATGTTGAGCAGCAGGCTCTCCAGGAGCTGCGCCTCGGTGAGGCGCGCGGTCACCCGCAGCAGCGGCTCGCCGGGGAACATCGCCGTCCCCTCCGGCGGGGCGTGCAGCGAGCCCTGAAACCGCCAGCGCTCCAGGAAGCGCAGAAACTCCGCGCGAAACAGCCCCAGACCCTCCAGGTACGCGAGCTCCGGGGCGCTGAAGCGCAGCGCCGCCGCCGCATCGACCACGTCCTCCAGTCCCGCGGCCAGCGCATAGCCGCCGCCGAACGGCGGGCGCCGGAAGAACAGCTCGAAGGCGACCTCGGGATCGTGACGCTGCAGGAAGTAGCCCTGCACCATGGTGAGCTGATACAGGTCGGTGGCGAGCGCGGAGACCACGTCGGGAGGTTCCGTCAGGAGATGCGGATTCCCGCCGCGCGCATTTCCGCCACCGCGCGCTGCACGTTGCCGGCAGGCAGGTCCACCCCGCGGCAGGCGCCGGTGAGCACTTCCACGGCGAACCCCAGCCGCGCCGCGTCCAGGGCAGAGTAGCACACGCAGTAGTCGGTGGCGAGGCCGCACAGCGCCACCTGCCGCACCCCCAGCTCCGTTAGGAAGCCCGCCAGCCCGGTGGCGGTGCGGCGGTCGTTCTCGAAGAATGCCGAGTAGGAATCCAGCACCGGGCGCATTCCCTTGCGCAGAATCAGGTTGACGCGGCCGGTGTCCAGGCCGGGATGCAGCGCCGCCCCCGCGCTGCCCTGCACGCAGTGGTCGGGCCACAGCGTCTGCTCGACGCCGCCGATGCGCACGCTGTCGTAGAGGGCGGCGCCGGGGTGCTGGGAGGCGAACGAGCAGTGGTCGGCCGGATGCCAGTCCTGGGTCGCGACCACCAGGTCGTATTCGGGCATCAGGCGGTTGGCCGCCTCCACTACCGCGTCGCCGTCGGTCACCGGCAGCGCACCGCCGGGACAGAAGTCGTTCTGCACGTCGATGACCAGGAGTGCGCTACTCATCGCCCCGCTACGCTACACCCGTCCCGCGCCCAAGCGCAAACCGGCCGCTCCATGGCTCCGATTTCACACCGGGCCGGTTGCTTGACCGCTGCCGGCGGTTCCTGTTAGGTACCGATGCCCGGCATGTCCGTTGATCACAACAGCCCCATCATAAACGTCTCTTCCTATCTCCGTGATTTGTATCAACTTATTGTCTTGCTACTGGCGGATGAAAAGGTGGCCGCCGATACCCAGTTCAGAGTGTTGTCGGAAACCAACCACGACACCGAAGTAAACCGTCTATTGATATGGATCGCCACCGCCACTCGCCAATTCCTTGATCTGAAACGGCGCTCCGTTGGTGACGCACCATGCGGAAGATACTGGGACATATTCCCGGGCCCTGATGGCGATGCAGGCGCGGCACCTCTGCGATTCCGACAGGCATGTAACATAATCATTCACGCTGTCGAAATAATACCGTACGATCCTGACTTCGGGTACCATAGAGGAACGATCACGATCCGAGGAAGACGGCGCGGAAGAGGTCGGCACGCCAATCGCGCTGCGCTGGACTTTGACAGGTTTGCAAAGCACTGTATCCTGTTGAGCAAGCAGATCGGGTAGGAACGTATACATGGCGACCAGCAGAACTACCTACAAGTACCACTTCAAGTTGGGCAACAAGATCGTCCATACCGGTATCACCAAGGACCTTGATCGGCGCGAGGC
>JAKZWC010000028.1:0-12442 GCA_047515735.1 Spirochaetales bacterium
TATCAGCAGGCTGCCGACAATGACGACCACCGAAAGGCCGACGGCGAAGAGGGTCCTACGATCCATGTGGCGCCTGGATCAGCCCTTACCGGTGTCGCGGGGAGCGGCGCAACGTGGTGCCGGCACCGGGTCGTAACCGCCGCGGTGAAACGGATGGCAGCGCAGGACGCGGCGCAGTCCGAGGCTGATTCCCCGCATCACACCATGCATGCGGATTGCTTCCAGGGTGTACTGCGAGCAGGTCGGATAGTAGCGGCAGCTCGCCGGCAGCAGGGGCGACAGCAACTGCTGGTAGAGACGAATCGCGACCACCAGCAGCGTGCGGGCAGCACCGCCACGCGCGGCCTCCGGGGAGAGTGTCCGGCCGTCAGCCACTGTCCGGATACTATCCACTGTGCAACAGCCCGGCATCGCTCAGCAGCCTGGCGAGCACCCCTCCCGCGGCCCGGAATCCGAGTTCGTGCTGGCGCGGGCGTACCTGCAGCAGCAGGTCGTACCCCGGCGTGACGCGATGCTTGAGCAGCCGGTAGGCTTCACGGACCAAGCGCCGTTGCCGGTTGCGCGCCGGCGCGTGGGCGAATCCCCGGCTGGGGCATACCACCACTCGGCTGCGGCCGGCGCCGTTGGGCTGGAAGTACACTCGCAGACCCGCTCGCCGCGGCGTCGCGGGTGCGCGGTAAAGCGCCCGCACCTGTCGGGGGTCGCTAACCCGTTCCCGTCTAGTAAGGCTTTTTCTCATCGGAAACCGAGAGCTTGGTGCGCCCCTTGCGCCGTCGGCGCTTGAGGATGAGGCGCCCACTGCGGGTACGCATGCGCTCACGGAACCCAAAGCGCCGCCGCCGCCGGGTGCGACTTGGTTGGTAGGTACGTTTCATGAGGTCCTTGAATCCGACTGGCGCCGATGCCGTTCAGTCCTGCGAGTATACGGAGTCAGGTCCGCTCCTGTCAACGTGACGAATGCGGCGGACGCTGCCGCGGCGGCTGATCCTGCGGCGCCGGAGCGGCGCTCCCACCGTCGGCCCGGCGCTCCCGCTCGGGCGGGCGCCGGCTCCCCACGACCACGTGCAGCCCCGTCACCGCCAACTCAGGAAATCGCTGCCGCACGCGCTGCAGGATCTCCCGCTGCCGCATGCGCACGAGCTGCAGCCGCGCCGGATGGTCCACCTCCACCTCCAGCCGCCCGTGCCGGATGTCGCGCAGCCACGCACTGCCGGCCAGATCCGGGCCCAGCAGTTCATCCCACAGGCGGTAGATCATCGCCTGCGGCGCCTGCGGATCGAACCCGACCCGCGCCAGCACCTCCTTCAGCAGGTCTGCGGCTCGGTACACGGTGCGAAATTCCCCGCAGCCACTGCCAGCCTCAGGGTGCGCTCTCCGCCGTAGCGCTCGTGGGGTTCATCCGGCAGAAACGTAAAGAAGGCCTGATCATAGGCGGGAAGCTGGTCCAGGAACCGCTCTCGCTTGGCGGAGTCCAACTCCAGCAGCACGTCGTCCAGCAGCAGGATCGGCCGCCGCCCCGTGGTGCGCTGAAAGAACTCCGCCTGCGCCACGCGCAAAACCAGCGATGCCAGCCGTTTCTGGCCGGTCGAGCCCTGGGCGGCGAATCGCGCCCGCTCCATGGTGAACAGCACGTCGTCTCGGTGCGGCCCACTGGTGGTGGTGCGCAGTTGCAGGTCCCGCTCCCGCCGCTGCCGCAACAGCTCCTGCGCCTCCTGCACCGCCGTCACCCCGCGCCACGAAGGACGATATTCCATCTGCGCCGTGGCGATGCCGCCGATTTTCGCGCACAGCTCTGAAAACACCTCGCTGAACTCGTCACACAGCCCCGCCCGGCGCCGTTGGATCTCCACTCCCGCCGCCGCCAATACGGGGTCGTAGATCTCGACGTGCGTCGTGTCCACGGCTCGCAGCAGCGCGTTGCGGCCGCGCAGGGCACGCCGGTAGCGCCGCAGCACGTCGATGAACAACGGATCGAACAGAGACAGAGTGTGGTCTAACAGGCTGCGCCGCCTCTCGGGATCGCCGTCGATGAAGCGCAGGTCCTCGTGGGTGAATGCAATCGCCGGTGCAAACTCGATCAGCCGCGCGCGATCCCGGATCCGCTTGCCGTCGATGGCGATGCGCTTGCCGTCGCTGCGGGCCAGCGCTACCCCTACCCCGCGTTCCTCCTCGCCGGTGCTCAGGCGCCCCCACAGCGTCGTCTCGGGTACGCCGTTGGCAATCAGGTCCCGGTCGTTGCGGGTCCGGAACGAGGCACCGTAGCACAGCATGTACACCGCCTCGAGGAAGTTGGTCTTGCCCTGACCGTTGTCGCCGACCAGGAACACGTCGCGGCCGTCGAGATCGAGCCGCAACGACCGTATGTTGCGGAAATCGGTCAGCCGCAGTGCCAGCAGACCCAAGGGACGGGATCAGCTCGCCTGCATCGGCATCACGATGTGAAAGAAATCCCCTTCCGGCTCCGGCTTCAGGGACAGTGCCTTGCCCGTATCGGTGAATTCCAGGACCACCTGGTCGGTGCTCATCTCGCGCAACGGGTCCAGCAGGTACTCGTAGTTGAAGGCCAGCACCAGCTCAGGCCCCTGATACTCGCATTCGATCTCCTCGCGGGCCGCGCCGATCTCGCCTTCGCTGGAACGGATCACCAGGTTGTCGGACTGACTCTCCAGGTAGATGCGCCGTGACTTCTGCTCGACCAGCAGAGCCACCCGCCGCAACCCCTCTTCGAAGGCAGCGCGATCGATCACCAGGCGGTGCTCCTGGCGATCCGGGATGACTCGCTGGTAGTTCGGAAACTGGGCATCGATCAGATTGGACGCCAACTTCTGCGACTCGTACCTGACGTGGAACTCGCGCTCGCTTACCGCCACCTGGAACTCGCCCTCGCGCGGTGCCTGGCGGCGCAGGATATTGAGCAGCTTGGGAGGGATGATCACTCCCTTGAAATCCGCAACGCTGCTCTCCATGGTCTTGGAGGCGTATGCCAGGCGGCGCCCGTCGGTGGCCACCATGGTAATCTGATCGCCCTGCTTCTCCAGGTAGACCCCATTCATGAAGTAGCGCGTCTCATCGTCCGATACCGCGAACAGAGTGTGCGAGATCATCTCGATCAGATCCTGCTTGGCTACCGGAAAGGTGCCCTCCACCTCCGCCCCCTGGAACGGCGGATACTTGTCCGCGGAGATACCCTTGAGCTGGAAGCGGATGTTCTTGAGCACCGGGCTGATGCGCAACACCATGTCGTCACGCTGTTCGAATTCTATCTCGCCGTCCGGCAGTGAGCGCAGAATACCATGCAGCTTGTCGCAGAACACGGTAATGCTGCCCGGGGAGCTGACTTCGACCGGCAACGACGATTCGTAGTTCACCTTGAGATCGGTCGCTCGGATGGTCACAGTCTTCTCCGACACCAGCAGCAACACGTTGGAGAGGATGGACAGCGTGTTGCGTGCCGATACGATCTCGTAGGCATTCGCCACTTCGCGCAAGATAGATTCCCGCTCACAGATAAACTTCATGATGCCGTCCCCTTCATTGGTACTCTAGGTAGTAATGGTAGTAACTCCGGTGGATATGTGCAAAACTGATGTATCTATATACTGATGAAATAATTATCTTTCCCCCAGGAAGACTGACGGAGAGTCCGGTTATGCACACCCTGCCCTGAACTGACGCCCGCGGGCGAGTTGGTCACGGATTGCCCACGGTGCGCCCACAAGTTATACCGGCGGCGGCTCACGCTGTCAGGCTACACTTCTCTCTCGGATCGTATTGGTGATCTTCTGCAGGCTGGTCTCCAGGGTGGCGTCGGTCTTCATCCGTGCCACGACCCGCTGACAGGCGTGCATCACGGTGGTGTGGTCACGGCCGCCGAACTCGATGCCCACCTCCGTGGTGGAGAACTTGGTCAGGGAGCGCGCCAGAAACATCGCTACCTGGCGTGGGAAAGCGATGGCCTGGGTGCGCTTCTTGCCCTTGAGATCGGCCGGGGTGAGCGAATAGTAGTCGGAGACCGCGCGTTGGATGGAATCGATGCTGATACTGAGGTGCTCCGGCTTGGAGAAGAAGTCCTGCAGCTCGCGTTGTGCGATCTCGAGTGTGATGGTGCGCCCCATCAATTCGGAGTAGGCGGCCAGCCTGGTGAGAGCCTTCTCCAGGTCGCGTACATTGGTGATGATGTTGCGGCAGATCAGGTCGATGATGTTGTCGTCGAGCAAGAAGCCGCGCTCCTCGATCTTGCGTTTGACGATGGCGCTGCGGGTCTCGTAGCTGGGCGGATGCAGATCGACGTTGAGACCACGCTCGAAGCGGTTGATGAGACGATCCGGCAATGCCATCAGTTCCGATACCGGGCGGTCGCTGCTGAATACCATCTGCTTGTTGGCGTCGTAGAGCGCGTTGAAGGTGTGGAACAGCTCCTGCTGGGTCTCCACCTTGCCTTGCAGGAACTGGATGTCGTCGATCAGCAGCAGATCCGCCGATCGATAGCGATTCTTGAAGCGGTGTCCGGTCTTCTCCTTGATCGACTGGATGAATTCGTTGGTGAAGGTCTCTACGGTGACGTATACCACCTTCAGGTCCGGGAGGGAGAGGTGTACGGCGTTGCCGACCGCCTGCAGCAGGTGGGTCTTGCCGAGGCCTACACCGCCGTACACGAGGCACGGGTTGTAGGCACGTCCCGGATTCTTGGCGATGGCCACGGCGGCGTTCAGTGCGAGGGAGTTGCTTTCCCCTTCCACGAGGCGCTCGAACGTGTAGTCCGGGTTGAGTTGGCTGTGGGGAACGTGCGCCGGCGGCTCGACCGCAGGCGCGACCTCCGCGGGTGCCAGCCGCTGCGGCCGCGGCGCTCCGTTGACGGGGACGGCACGATAGCTGCCGCCGTTGGCTACCACCAGCGCCAGCTTCACGGGCTGTGCCGACAGCTCCGACAACTCCCGCTCGAGTGCCGGCTGAAACCGTTGCGCCACCTGGTCGCGATGAAAGGTGGAAGGCACCGCGAGCTTGATCACGCCGGAGTCGGAGTCGCTGTATTCCATGTTGCGTAGCCAGGTGTCATACTCCTGGGTGGTGATGGCGTCGCGAATCCGATCTCGGGCTTCGTTCCAGAACGCCTCGTAGTCGCGTTCAGCCATTTATGCGCTCCCTTCGCGGAGAGATCCGATTGCCGCCGGTAGAGGCTGTGAACACCCTCTCCGATGCCAATTTATAAACAAGTTATCCACAGGCAGAAGCGGAAAACAGCGCCGCGTTGCCTCCCGGGTTGCACAGTTCCTTCGCCGGTCAGCATTTACGGGAAGATCCGTGTCCATTAATTTAATTCCTTATATGGTATTGACTTATATTCAGCCATCTGAAATACTTGTCATAACGAAGCGAGCGTCTGCCTTCACGATTCCGACAATGTTCAACATTGGACGCTGAACCGGAAAATCATCCACAAGTTGTTCACAAGTGAGCGCTTAGCTCATGATAACACCACCGCAGGATAGCGACAAGTCGCTCGAAAGAGTACCTTACGGGGCGAAAAACGATGACAAAGACGGTCACGCTTGGGGAGCGCACAGTGTTGCTCGTGGGTACCGCTCACGTGTCGGAGCAGAGCGTCCGGGACGTGCGCGAGGCGATCGCGGCGCAGCAGCCGGATTGCGTCTGCGTAGAGCTCGATGCCGGCCGCTACGCTACCATCAGGCAACAGCGGAACTGGATGGAGCTCGATATCCGCCGTGTGCTCAAGCAACGCAAGGGGTTTCTGCTGCTCACCAACATCGTGCTGCATTCGTTCCAGCGCCGGCTCGGCCTGGACTTCGGGGTGCAGCCGGGTGCCGAGATGGCGGCGGCGATCGCCGCTGCCGAGGCCGACGAGATACCGTTCGTGCTCTGCGACCGGGAGATCCAGGTGACGCTGCGCCGCGCCTGGCGGCGGTCGCGGTTGTGGGGGCGGCTCAAGCTGCTCGCCGCGCTGCTCGCCGGAGCGTTCTCCAATGAGGAGTTGGAGCCGGCCCAGATCGAGGCGCTGAAGGAGAAGGGCGCGCTCCAGAACATGCTGGAGGAGCTTGCCGATTACCTGCCGCGGGTGAAGGAGGTGCTGATCGACGAGCGCGACCGCTACCTGGCGGCACGCATTTTCGCCGCCGGCGGTGCCCGTACGGTAGCCGTGGTGGGCGCGGGGCACGTGCCCGGTATCGAGCGCTGGCTGTCGGCCTACGCGCACCGCGCGCCGCGCGCCGACGAGCTCGCCGAGCTCGACCACGTTCCGCCGCGCGGGCTGGTGGGGCGGCTGCTGCCGTGGAGCATCCCGGCGCTGTTCGTGGCGCTGGTGGGGTATGGGTTCCTGCGCGCGGGCGCCGAGATGACGATCGAGAAGCTGACCCAGTGGGTGCTGGTGAACGGCAGTTTCGCCGCGCTGGGCGCGCTGGTGGCGCTGGCCCACCCGGTGACCGTGCTGTCGGCGTTCGCCGCGGCGCCGATCACCTCGGTGAACCCCACCATCGGCGTCGGCCTCGTCGCCGGGCTGGTGCAGGCGTTCGTGCGCAAGCCGCGGGTGGTGGACTTCGAGAACCTGTCGCAGGACGTGACCAGCCTGCGCGGTATCCTGCGCAACCGGGTGACTCACGTGCTGGCGGTGTTCTTTCTTTCCAGCGTGGGCAGCGCCATCGGCACCTTCGTCGGGCTCTCCTTTCTCACCAGCCTGCTGCGCGGCGGCGCCTGAGCGCCCGGTCAGGGCGCCGCTTCGAGCAACCTGCGGGCGCGGCGCAGCGCCCGCCCGCGATGTGAGACGCGGTCCTTCTCGATCCCGCTGAGCTCGGCCATGGTTCGCCCGAAGCGGGGTAGCAGGAATACCGGATCGTAGCCGAAGCCCTGGGTACCGCGGGCTTCGGCGGTGATTTCGCCGGATACCGCCTCCTGCACCAGCAGCAGGCGGTGCGCATCCAGAATCAGCGCCAGGCAGCAGATAAACGCCGCCGAGCGGTCTCCGGCGCTGCCCATGAGGGACAGCAGGTAGGCACAGCGGCCGGCGTCGTCCAACTGCGTGCCCGGAGGCGCGAAGCGCGCCGAGCGTATTCCGGGCGCGCCGCCGAGGGCGGCCACGGTCAGGCCCGAGTCATCGGCGAGGGTCGGTACGCCAACCAGGCGGTACAGATGCCGCGCCTTGCCGAGCGCGTTTTCGTCGTAGCTCGATCCGGTCTCGTCGAAAGAGAACTGCACCCCGAGCTCTGCCGGCGTGCGTACCGCGATGCCGTGCAGGATGCGCCGTACCTCGGCGACCTTATGCGGATTGTTGCTCGCCAGCACCAACTCCATATGCCTGAGCGTAGTCCTCGAATGTCTGTCGATGCAACCAGTACAGCCCGGTGTCGACCGTACCCTTGGGGATTCCCAGCACCGCGGCGATCTCACGGTTGGTGGGGGCCATTCGCACCCGGGACAGCTCCGCCTGCGCGGTCGCGACGGCGCGGCGATGGTAGGCGGCACGGCTGGCAGCCTGTGCCCGCCGCGCGCCGTCCACGTCCCGATGGGCGGCGGCCGACCAGAGCTGGAGCTTCGCGAAGGAGCGGTTGCGGCGCGCCCGCAGCAGGTGCAACCGCCGGAGGGGCGCCGCCCGGGCGCGCCGCAGTTGCTCGATCAGGGACCGGAGTCGCGGCAGCTCGCAGCCCAGCGCCTGTGCCGCGGCCGCGAGCTGGCGCTCTTCCAGGCGGTGGCCGATCTTCAGCACGCCGAACAGGAGCCGGCGCCGCGCCGTCTTGGGGGCGGTCGGGGGTAGCGGCTGCGCGGGCCCCTGGCCGCCGCCGTCGCCGCTTCCCGGCGCCGCGGCCACGCCGGGGAACGGTCTGACGTTGGTCGCCGCGCACCGCGGCCGGCGCATCGCGGCGGGCGCCGTTGCCGCCGGTTGCGCTGCCAGCTCCGGCTCGTCCCAGAGCCGGCTGCACAGCGCGGTCTGCCACGCGTGCTCGGAATCGCGGCGCTTGGCGAGGAAGCTGCGCAGCTGCCAGCTCAGGACCGAGTTGAGGTAATGCTCGAACGGTTTGCCGTGGTCGCGGTAGCGCACGATGAGCTGCTCCAGCTTGTGGTGACAGAGCAGATAGAACTCGCCCGGCGCGTCCTCGTCCAGGGTCGGCAGCTTGCGCCGTGGGTAGTGATAGGTGTAGGTGGCCAGCTCGTCCAGCAGTGCGCGGCGGCCCGCTCCGGTGCGTTGGAAGGTGAGCACGCGTTCACTCCAGCCAGGATGATGTTCCTGTTCCTGCATGTACCAGGTACCTCCGCATCCTGGTAAGCAAGCGACGTGCCAACACCACGGGGCCGCGGGCAGCTTCCGCAGCCGGAGCTTTACAATCGTTTACATTTGCGGCTCCACGGCACCAGGGGCGGAATCGGGGTCCGCGGTGGCGGCCGCCAGGCGCGGTAGCAGCGCGGCGCGCAGCGCGTCGACGGTGCTGCGCCAGGTGAAGCCGGCCGCCTGACGGTGCCCGCCGCCGCCGAACTCCCGCGCCACGCCGGCGACATCCAGCAGCGGGCTCGAGCGCAGGCTGACCGAGCAGCAGCCGTCGGGCTTCTCCCGAACGAACGCAACCACGTCGCTGTCGGCGACGGTACGCAGCAGATCGTAGAGCTCGTCATGACCGGCCGGGGGTACGCCGAACTCCTGCAGGTCGCGCAGCAACTGCCAGGTGAACAGCACCCGTCCGCCGGCGTGCTGCTCGGTGCGCTGCAACAGGGTGCCGAGCAGGCGGCGCTGGGCGAAACTGCGCCCGCCGTGGATGCGCTGGTAGGTGGCGCGCGGATTGGCGCCTCGGGCAACGAGGCGGGCCGCAGCCTGGAACGCCGCCGTGTTGCCCGCCGCGACATGGCGAAAGAAGCCGGTGTCGGTGCACAGGCCGAACAGCAGCAACTCGACCTGGGTGGGGCTCAGCTCGGCGCCGGCGGCCTCCACGATGAGCTGCACCAGGTAGGCGGTGGCGGGGGCGGCGGGATCCACCAGCCGCACGTCGCCGTAGGGGACGCCGCCTGCGCCCGGCGGCCCCGCAACGTGATGATCGATCACCACCGCGGGCAGGCCGCCAAGTTGCTGCGCGAGACTGCCGGTGCGCTCTGGGGTGGCGCAGTCCAGCAACACCGCGGTGGGCTTCCGGCGCAACATCTGCGGGTCGATGACACGGCGGAAGCGCGGCGCATAGGCGCGAATCTCGTGGCGCTCGAACGGCCCGGCGGAGTACAGCCCTACCCGTTTCCCGCGGCCGGCGAGGAACTCGGCCAATACGAGCTGGGAGGCGACGCAGTCTCCGTCCGGTTCTTCGTGTCCTACCAGCACCAGCGCGTCGGCTGCCAGCAGCGCCGCCAGTACGGCCGCCGGTGTCGCCGGCGTCATGGGAGCAGGACTGCCTGTTGCGGGGCGCCCCCGGAAATCACCAGCTCATCGTCCTGGACGTAGGCATTGATCTCGCTGCGCATGCCGTATCGCTGCCGGTACACCCCGGGCTCGATGGAAAAACAGGAGCCGGCCAGCAGCGGGCGTGGATCGGGAAACTCGACCGCGTCCAGATTGACGCCTATGCCGTGCAGGCGCGTGTCGATGGCATGGCCGGTACGGTGTCGGAGGTGGCCGAGCAGCCCGTGGTGCTGCAGAATGGCGCGCGCGTGCCGGTCCACCTCGGCGCCGGTCACCGGCGCCGACTGGCGCAGCCGCTTGCGAATCAGAGCCACCGCACCGTCGCGAGCGGCGCACACCGCCGCGAAGGTTGCCGCGACCTCTGCCGGGAGCGCGCTCCCGGTGTAGGCGACCCATGAGATATCGGCGTATACCGCGCCGGGATGGGGTTCCTTGGCCCACAGGTCGAACTGCACGAGCTGCTGCGCCCGGATAGGCGCGCCGGCGCCCGCCGGCTGGTAGTGCGGGTCGCTGCTGTTGCCGCCGGCCGCCACCAGCGGCGGCTGCTCGGTCACCAGGCCGTGTGCCTGGAAGCCGCCGCTGATCCAGTCGCGCACCTCCCCTTCACTTACCTTGGAGCCGCTGCGCAGTTCCTTGGCAAGCCGCTGCCAGGCAGCATCGAGCACCGACCGTACCGCGGTCGCGGCGCGCCGGTGACTGGCGCGCGCGGCGGCGTCCAGGACGCCGAGCACGCGTTGAATCAGGGTCGCCGCGGACAGCGTGGGAATAGCCAGCTGCTGCAACAGGGACACCAACCCGTGATCCACCAGCGACAGCGCGGGAATGGTGTCGGAGTAGTTCAGGGCTACCGGCCGGCGGCTCCGGCACGCCGCGCGCAGCCGTTGCAGGAACTCGTCACGAGATGCATAGCGAGCCACCTCGCCGGGTACTTGGTCGAGCACCCGCGCCTCGATGGCGTGCACGATGCGCAGAATGCTGCCGTCGGCGCGCACCAGGCAGGCCCAGGGGCGGGTGTTCATGGCTTCCGGGGAGACGCCGAGAATGGCATCGGCCACGTGGTCGCGATGGTAGATGTTGTAAAACAGCCAGCCCGCCAGACCGGCCGCGCGGAGCGCCGGCGGCACTCGTTCCAGGCAGGCGCTCATGCGTGCAGCGGCAGAGTGGCCAGCAGCACGGCCTTGGCCGTGTGCTTGCGGTTCTCGGCCTGGTCCCATACCACCGAGGCAGGACCTTCGAACACCTCCTCGGTGACCTCGTTGCCCTTCACCGCCGGCAGGTCGTGCATGAACAGGCAGGCGTCGTTTCCGGTGCGCGTCAGCATGGCGCCGTCGACCTGGAAGGGTCTGAGCAACCGTAGCCGCTCCACCGCCTTCGCCTCCTCGCCCATCGACACCCAGACATCGGTGTAGAGCGCGTCGGCTCCGGCCGTCAGCTCGAGATCGGCGCCGCTTGCGACGCTACCGCCGCTGCCCGCGGCGTAGTCCCGGCACTGCTCCAGCAGGCCGGTGGCGGGCGCCAGCTCCGCCGGCCCGACGGCCGCGAAGTTCAGGCCCATCAGCGCACAGCCGATCATCAGCGAGCTCGCGATGTTGTTGCGGCAATCGCCGACGTACGCCAGCTTCAAGCCGGCGAGCCTGCCGTGATGCTCCTTGAGGGTCAGCAGATCGGCGAGCACCTGGGTCGGATGGCGCGCATCGGTGAGACCGTTGTACACCGGCACGCCGGAGTAGCTGGCGAGCACCTCCACCGTCCGCTGCTCAAAGCCGCGGAACTGGATGGCGTCGAACATCCTTCCCAGAACCCGTGCCGTGTCCTCGAGAGACTCCTTTACGCCGAGGTGAATCTCCTGGTCGGAGAGAAACACCGGATGCCCGCCGTCCTCGCCGAACGCGGTGTCGAAGGCACAGCGGGTACGGGTCGAGGGCTTCTCGTACAGCATTGCCAGCGACCGGCCGCGGAACCGTTGCTGCACGCGGCCGGCGCGGCGGTCGGCCTTGGTCTGGTGGGCGAGGTCCAACAACAGGCGGATGTCGGATGCGGGAAAGTCGCTCAGCGTGAGCAGTGAGCGTCCGAGTAGATGGGCAGTATGATCCATACGGGAAAGACGGAAACGTACCGGATGCGCCGCCGCGCTGCAAGCGGGCGGCCGGTGCGGTGCCGCCGCCCGCCCGCCCCGTAGATGATTGACAGGGGCGGCGGCAATGGTCCACCGTGAAACCCCCGCTGCGGTGGTGGAATTGGTAGACACGCTAGCTTGAGGGGCTAGTGGGCGTTTAGCCCGTGAAGGTTCAAGTCCTTTCCGCAGCAATTGCAAACGGCGGTCACGGCTACGGGATGAGCAGCAGCTTGCCGGTGGTGGCCCGGCTGGCCAGAGCCTGATGTGCGGCGGCGGCCTCGGCCAGCGGAAACTCGCGGTGAATCAGCACGTCCAGCTCGCCGGCCGCCATCCACGCGAACAGTTCCCCGCTGCGTGCCTGCAGTTCGTTGCGGTCGGCGATATAGTCGGCCAGCGTCGGCCGTGTCAGGTACAGCGAACCGGCCTGCGACAGCCTGGCTGGTTGGAAGTCGGTGACCGGACCGCTGGACTGGCCGTAGCTCACCAGATGGCCGCGCCGGCGCAGCGCTGCCAGCGAGCCGTCGAAGGTGGTCCGGCCGACCGAATCGTACACCACGTCGACGCCGGCACCGCCGGTAGCGCGCCTCGCGGCGGCGGGAAAGTCGGCGTAGTCCAGCACCTGATCGGCGCCGAGAGCGCGCACCATGGCGGCCTTGTCGGCGCTGGATACGGTCGCCAGCACGGTGGCCCCGCGGCGCTTGGCGACCTGCACCAGCAGCCGCCCGACGCCGCCGGCCGCGGCGTGTATCAGCGCCGTGCTGCCGGGCTCCAGCGGCACCGTACTGACGGCCAGATAGTGCGCGGTGAGCCCCTGCAGGAACACCGCCGCCCCCAGTCGGGTGGAGACTGCGGCCGGCAGTTCCACCACCGCGGCGGCGGGCACGATGGCGGATTCGGCGTAGGAGCCGACGGTCATGGCGTACGCGACCCGCGCGCCGGCG
>JAKZWC010000029.1:0-23570 GCA_047515735.1 Spirochaetales bacterium
GGGGGTTGCGCTCGACCAGGTATTGGAGGTGCTCGCCGCGCGCGTCCGCTAGCAGCGCACCCGCACCGGTGCTACAGCAGCGCGCGTATCGCCGCCACTATCTGCGCCGGCGTACGGCCCTCCGCCGCTACGGTGTCGCCCGCCGCTGCGTACCGGCTGCGGCGCGCGGCGAGCAGCTCCTCGATCCCCTGGACGGTGGCGGCGAGCTTCGGCCGTCCCCGATCGGCGCCGAGTCGGCGGTGCACCTCGGCGGCGCTGATCTCCAGGTAGAAGGTGCGGCAGCGGGTGCGCAGGAACTCGTGGTTGCGCGGCTGCATGGGCGCGCCGCCGCCGGTGGCGATCACCAGGCCGCGCCGCTCTCCCAGTCCCAGCAGCCGTCGCGATTCCAGCTCCCTGAAGAACGTCTCACCCTGGCGGCGAAAGATCTCGGGAATCGACCTCCCCGCATGTTCCTCGATCAGGCTGTCCACATCGACCAGCCGGTAGCCGACGGCGGCGGCTAGCTGACCTCCCACGGTGCTCTTGCCGGAGCCCATGAACCCCACCAGCGCGATTCGTTTGGGCATTGCCATGGCGCCCCGAGCCTGCCGGGTGCACGCAATTTCGGCAACACGCGGCACTATGAACCCGGCGCACGCATGCGGGGGCGCGCCCCGGCGGTGTCCTGCCCCGGCCGCCGCCCCGGTAGCGACTGCGGCACGGTGACGATAGCATCGCCGCATGCGCAGCAGTACGCCGCTGGTGTCGGTGGTTATTCCCACCTACAACCGCGCGCCGCTGGTACGGGAGGCGGTGGCCTCGGTGCTGGCGCAGAGCTATCGGCCGCTGGAACTGATCGTGGTGGACGATGGTTCCACCGACGCGACCGGCGACTCTCTGGCGCTCCGGCCCGAGGTGCGCGTGCTGCGCCAGCCGCATACCGGGATGCCGGGGCAGGCTCGCAACGCCGGTGTCCGCCTGGCGCGCGGCGAGTACCTGGCATTCCTGGACTCCGACGACCTGTGGCTGCCGCACAAGCTGGAGCGGCAGGTGGCGGCGGCGACGGCGGCCGGCGGCGCGATCTGGCACGCGCGGGAGCGCTGGGTGCGCTCCGGCCGGGTGCTCTCGCAACGCTCGCAGCGGCACCGGCGCAGCGGCGACCTGTTCGCGGACTCGCTGCGCAAGTGCGTGATCGGGCCGTCGACCGTGCTGTTGCGGCGCGCCGTGTTCGAGCAGGCCGGCGGCTTTCGCGAAGACCTGGAGATCGCCGAGGATTACGAGTTGTGGCTGCGCCTGACGGCGCACTACCCGGTGGGCTACCTGGAGCAGGAACTGGTGATCAAGCGCGCCGGCCATTCGGATCAGCTTTCGGAGCGGTATGGACAGATCGAGATATACCGCCTGCGGGCGCTGCACGACCTGGTCGCGGCGGGTCGCTTCGGCGCCGCGTCCCGGCACTGCGAAGCCTGTGAGGAACTGGTGCGCAAGGCGCGCATCTACGCCGCCGGCTGTCGCAAGCGCGGCCGGCTCGCCGAGGCCCGGAGCTACGAAGCCATGGCGCGCCGCTGGCGAGTCGCCCCGGACGGCGCCCCGGGTGCGCCTCCCGCGGCAGGCGGTTGAACGCGGCCGCGGCGCTTCCGGTACCCGGCGGCCGTTGACGGCCAGGCATTGCCTCGGCAACCCTGGGCACGATGAGGATTTGGCTCAAGACCGTCCTGGCCGCCGCCGCCGGGCTCCTGATCGGAGCCCTGCTGGCGCGGCGCGGCGGCCAGGTCGCCGAGCTGGCGTCATCACTGGCCCGTATCGCAACCCAGCTCGGCGGCTACGCGGTATTCCCCTGCGTCTTTTTTGGGCTGATCATCGGCACCCACCAGTTGCGCACCGCGGGCGCCGCGCTGCGGGTCTACCGGCGTCTGGCGCTCTACCTCGCCGGCAGCACCGCCCTGCTGGTTGCCATCGGCATCGCGGCCGTGCTGTTGCTGGCGCCGGAGCGCATTCCCATCGTGGTGATCGTCGATCCGGCGACGCACGCGATTCCCAGCCTGCTGGACACCGCGGCCGCGGTCTTCCCCGCCAACCTGTTCGGCGCGCTCGTCAGCGCAGGACCGCTGCTCATACCGGTAGTGGTGCTGGCGCTGGTGCTCGGTTTCAGTCTCGACTTCGACACCACGATCACGGGCCCGGTGATTCAGCTCACCGACGCCCTGTCACGGATTTTCTTCCACATCAACTCCCTGGTCGTGGAGGTGTTCTGGATTGCCATCGTGGCGATCAGCGCGGCAACGCTGATCACCCTGGGAGCGGCGGAACTGGCGCTCTACCGGGAGCTGATCATCATCCTCATCATCGTGCTTATCGTGCTCTACCTCGGCGTGTTCCCCGGCCTGCTCTACCTCCTGGGTGAGCGCACCAACCCCTATCGCTGGCTCTACGCCGCTCTCGGGCCGGCCCTTGCCGGGGCCCTGACCGGTGATGCCTACGTCGGCCTGGGATCGCTGCTGGTGCACGGTCGCGGATCGTTCGGGCTGCCGCGCATGGTCACGTCCGCCGTGTTCCCGCTGTTCGCGCTCTTCGGCCGCGCGGGTACGGCCCTGGTCACCGGCATGAGCTACCTCCTGGTGCTGCGCTCCTACACCAGCTTCGACGTGACCGGTGAGCAGGTGCTGTGGGCGGCGCTGTTCAGCTTCCTCATCTCCTTTGTGGTCGGGACCGCCCCCGGTCAGGGCGCCATGGTCAGCCTGGCGCTGCTGTGGACTCTGTCCGGACACGGCCTGCGGGAGGGATATCTGATCATGCAGCCGATCGCGCCGCTGCTGGTGAGCACGGCGGTGCTGCTGGACGTGACCACCGCGGCCCTGGCCGCTCACCTGGTGGGCCGCGGTGAACGCGGTGTCCGGCCGGTCACGATGCGCGATTTCGTGTAGCTCGGCCGCCGTCCGCGCCAGCGGCGGCGTGCTGCCCGTTGACCGCGGGTGCCAGTTATTTTTATAGTCTGGATTGAAGTACTGGACAGCGACCAGTGTGCCGGGATGTAGCCCAGGGGCTAGGGCACCTGCTTTGGGAGCAGGAGATCGGAGGTTCGAGTCCTCTCATCCCGATCCGCCTGCGCCAAAGCATGGGGTTCCGACTCGTACGTAATGCTGGATAACGGTACGCGTTGCCGGCATTGCGGGTGAGTCCTTGACCCGAACGCGGCGCCTGTGCTTACCGTTGTCATGGAGGTGCAAGATGTCCACCGAGCCAAGCGTTGCACGTAGCGTCATGAAGGCTGCGACCCCCTTGTTGGCAGTAGCCGCGCTGCTGTTGACCGCATGTCCCTCGACTCGCTGGCTGGAACGTTCCGAAACCTGGGACGCCGAAGGGCGGGAACACAACGCGCCTTCGGTCATAGCCTGGGTCGGCGATCCGGATTCGACGGCCACCTGGTCCGGTGGGATCGTCGGGCTGTACATGATCGAGGGTTACCTGAGGAGCTGGCCGACGTACGTGACGTCGCCGTATCGGTCCGCGGGCGAATATCTGGTCGTGATGATGTTGCACCACGACGAGACGGACGCCGCCGAGATGGCTGCCGCAGCGGATCAGGAGTGCCGCAGGTACGATCCTGAGCGCAAGGTTCCAGCGCCCTTTCTGCTGATGCAGGGGGGAGACCTGCGCAGTCACGTACACCTGTGCGTAACCGCCGAACTGGCCGCGGCGCTGGAGCAACCCGAGGAACGGGAACGGGCCGAAGGTTACCTGCACCGTGCCGGGTTCCGTTTCAGCCCGGTCAGGTTGCCGCCCGAGCGGCGCCCCGGCCTGTAACGGCAGCGGCACGGGCTTTCTTTCCGGGCGCTGCCGGCGCTGCACGTGATCCGTTCCGTGCAGGACGCCGGCAGCGCGGCCTCAAAGTCGCCCGCCGCCGAGTTCAATACCGCGCTGCCGTTGGTTGGCTCCCAGGCGTTGCCAGACCGCGCCACAGGCGGTAGCATTGCGCATCCCCTTGCGTCCATAGCTCAGTCGGATAGAGCAGCAGCCTTCTAAGCTGCAGGTCGCGCGTTCGAGTCGCGCTGGACGCGAACGGCTCAGGCCGGTGTCGGTCGCGCCGGTTCGGCGGCCGCCATGAGGCGCTGCAGCACCGCCAGATCCAGACCGGGATAGGCCGCAAACCCCTGCAGCAGCCGTGCCACGTCCCCGCTCACGGATGACCGTATCCCCGGATCGATGCGGTAGTGGGTGCGGCTCGGGGTACCGGCGCGACGGCCCTTGGAGATGGTCGCGGGTTCGGTGGCGGCGAGCACCCGCGCAATCGCCGCGCCGACTTCGGCCATCTGCTCCGTGCCCATCCCGAGTGTGGTCAGCGCCGGGGTACCCAGGCGCAATCCGGAGGTGTACCAGGGGCCGTGGCGATCGCCCGGGAGGGCGTTGCGATTGGCCATGATGCCGGCGTCGCGGAGCGCCGACTCGGCCTGGCGCCCGGTGAGTCCCGAGCGCGTGACGTCCAGCAGCAGCAGGTGATTGTCGGTGCCGCCGGTGACTACCGCCAGGCCGTGGTCGGTGCACGCCGCCGCCAGCGCCTGAGCATTCTCCACGATGCGGCGTGCGTAGCCGGCGAACTCGGGCTGCGTCGCTTCGGCAAGAGCCACCGCCTTGGCGGCAATCACGTGCGGCAGCGGGCCGCCGAGTACCAGCGGACAGCCGCGATCGACCGCCTCCGCGAATTCCTTGCGACACAGGATCAGGCCCCCGCGTGGACCGCGCAGGGTCTTGTGGGTGGTGGAGGTCACCACGTCGGCAAACGGCACCGGATCGTAATCCCCGTGCAGCACTCTTCCGGCTACCAGGCCGGCGAAGTGGGCCATGTCCACCATCAGCACGGCGCCCACGGCATCGGCGATCCGCCGCAACCGGCGAAAGTCGATGGCTCGCGGGTAGGCGCTGTAGCCGGCCAGCAGGATGAGCGGGCGCACCTGCCGGGCCCGGCGCTCCAGCTCCGCGTAGTCCAGCAGCCCGGTAGCGGCGTCCACCCCGTAGCCGTGGCATTCGAACATGCGGCCGGAGACGTTGGGCCGGTAGCCGTGCGTGAGGTGGCCGCCGGAACCGAGATCCATCCCCAGCAGCCGCTGGTTGCCCAGCTCGGCCCGCAGCCGCTCCCAATCCGCCACCTCGAGTGCCAGGGGCGACTTCACCTCGAGCTGCGCCAGCCGCGGCTGCTCCACGCGTACCGCCAGGATGGCCCAGTAGGCCACCAGGTTGGCATCCGCGCCGCTGTGCGGCTGCACGTAGGCGTGCTCGGCGCCGAACAGGTCGCAGGCCAGCTTCGCGGCACGGCGCTCCACCTCGTCCACGTTGGCACAGCCGGCGTAGAAGCGGTGCCCGGGTACGCCCTCGGCATACTTGTCGGTGAGCAGGTTGCCCATGGCGGACTGCACCGCGAGCGAGGCGTAGTTCTCGCTGGCGATCAGCTTCAGGTGGGCACGCTGATCGGCCAGCTCCTGCACCACGGCGGCGGCGATATCCGGGGTGCTGTCGTAGATCTGATCGAGAGCGGCGACGTAGCCCGCCATCGGGGCGGTTACCGCGGAAGCGGGCGTCGCCGCGAGGTAGGAGCTGAGAATATTGGCCATGGAGTCCGCGAAACATACTGTGCGGGCGCGTTTCGTGTCACCCGTGGGGAGCCCGCGGCGGGCGGCTGGCAAGACGGCCGCGGACGCGTACAATCGGCGCCATGGTACCCACGCGGAAAGACGCCGAGGAACTCCTGCAGCAGTACATCGACAGTCCCGCGTTGCGCAACCACTGCCGCGCGGTGGCCGCCACCATGGACTACATCGCCCGCGGCCGCGGCGAGGACTCGGAACCCTGGGCGGTCATCGGCCTGGTACACGACCTGGACTGGGAGAAGTTTCCCGAGCAGCATTGCCACAAGACCGAGCAGATCCTCGATGCCAGCGGCTGGCCCCCCGACTACGTGCGCGCGGTGCTGTCCCACGGCTGGCAGATCTGCACCGACGTGGAGCCGCGCAGCGAGCTGGAGAAGACGCTGTACGCGGTCGACGAGTTGACCGGGTTCATTACCGCCTGCGCGCTGGTGCGCCCCTCCAGGAGCGTACGCGACCTGGAGGTGAAGTCGGTCAGGAAGAAGTGGAAGAGTGCCAACTTCGCCGCCGGGGTCGACCGCGAGGTGATCGTGCGCGGGGCGCAGATGCTGGGAACGGAGCTGGATGACCTGATTCGCACCGTCATCCTGGCGATGCGAGAAGTGGCGGATGAGATCGGCCTGTAGGAGTCGCAGGAGCCGCGGCAGGCCGCATGAGGAGGCAGCATGAGGAGGAGGAAACCCATGAGCAACGATCCCAAGTCCGAGCCGGAGGTTCGCAAGAGCGACGTGGAATGGCGCCGGGAGCTTACGCCCGAGCAGTACCAGGTCACCCGCAGGAAAGGTACCGAGCCGCCGTTCACGGGTGCCTACTGGAAGACCAAGGACGCCGGCAGCTATCGTTGCGTAGCGTGCGGGAACGAACTGTTCGACTCCGCGGACAAGTTCGATTCGGGCACCGGCTGGCCCAGCTTTTCCGCCCCGGCCGCTGACGAACGCGTGCGTACCGAAGCGGACAACAGCCTGTTCATGCGCCGTACCGAGGTGCTGTGCAGCCGCTGCGAGGCGCACCTGGGCCACGTGTTCGAGGACGGACCGGCCCCCACCGGCCTGCGCTACTGCATCAACTCCGCGGCCCTCGACCTGCAGCAGCGCTGACCCCCACCGGCCAACGATTACTGGAACGCCAGGTCGCTCACCAACGCCAGGGCAAACCCCAGGACCGCGCCGAGCGGCGGCGTCCAGTGCCGCTCCAGCCGTGACTGGGGGGCTATGTCCTGGAAGGTGAGGTAAAGGATGCCGCCGGCCGCAAACAGCATGATCGACCCCAGAATGGCGTCCTGATCGGCCAGCCAGAACCAGCCGACGGTAGCGCACACCGGACCGAGCAGCGCCAGCAGCAACATGCGCCGCAGTGCGACGCCGGGGCGGATATGCCCTGACAGCTCGCGCCAGGCGTTGAAGCCTTCGGGCAGGTTCTGCAGGCCGATCAGCAGTGCGAGCAGTACCGCGCCCTTGGCGTTGGCGGCCAACATCCCGCCGAGCGCCAGCGATTCCGGCAGAAAATCGGCCGCCATGGCGATGAACTGCGGCGCGGCGCGGCGGCGTTTCGCCTGGGCCCGGTCAAGCGCCATGAAGGCGCCGCCGCCGGCCAGCAGCAGGCCGGTGGCAGCCGCCGGATGGGGCACCAGTGCCACCCCCTCGGGAACCAGCACCAGGGCCACGGCGCCGATCAGAACGCCGCCGCCGAAGGCGATTACGAAGTGCCGGAATTCCTCCTCCAGCCACTGCGGCCGGAGGTGCCCGATGCGGCCGAACCCGGCACCCAGCGGGATGCAGGCACCGGCCAGCGCCGTCCACAAGAGCAGTTCAGCCAATCGATCCATGTCGCCGGTCGCGAACTCCCACGGAGGGAGCCCTGACCATGATTCTGCAAGATTCCGACAGTCTTGGAGAACCCCCCGGACGGGTTGCCACGGCGCCCGGCGACCGGCGCCGCTGGGTTGACAGCGCTGGATGGGTCTTTGTACCCTATGCTTCGCGATACGACGTACGCGCGAGCGGACGGGTCGCACCACTCGGTGGGTGTAGTTCAATGGTAGAGCACCAGACTGTGGATCTGGAAGTTGTGGGTTCAAGCCCCATCACCCACCCGTCCACCGTTCTGGTAGTAGCGACGGCGTCCTGGGGACGGGGCGGCTCGCTACACGGACGAACGGTCATGGTGTTCAGCCGGAGCGGGAGTCGTGCAGCAGTCTTCAGCGAGAGGCGCCCGTAGCTCAGATGGATAGAGCGCCGGACTTCGAATCCGTAGGTCGCAGGTTCGAGTCCTGCCGGGCGCGGAGCCGGACGTTGTCGGCCCCACGGATGTCCCGGGGGCCGTTGCGGATGGCGAGGAGGTGGAGTTCTGCGGCTGCGCCGGTGTGAACGAGAGGATCGGGTGGCCGAAGGACATCGAGGGCCGTTAGCTCAGCTGGTAGAGCAGCAGACTCTTAATCTGCGGGTCGAAGGTTCGATCCCTTCACGGCTCAGCATGAGGGGTCCGCGAATGCGGACCCGGCAGCCCGCGACTCCGGGGGTCGTGCGGCGTACTCCGGTGTGAGCGAGAGTGGTGAAATTGGCAGACACGCCAGATTTAGGATCTGGTGCCGCGAGGCGTATGGGTTCGAGTCCCTTCTCTCGCAAACTAGCGGGAATAGCTCAGTGGTAGAGCTCCACCTTGCCAAGGTGGAAGTCGCGGGTTCGAATCCCGTTTCCCGCTCGTTGAAACCCAGGCGATACCAGTGAACGTAACCACCCAGGAGCTATCCGTCTCGGACGACAGTCAAGTGCGGCTCACCCTCACGGTGGCCAGCGACAGCGTTCGGGAGACCTACGACAGCATCATTACCGATCTGCGCCGCAACGCGCGTATCAAGGGTTTCCGGCGCGGCAAGGCGCCGCGCGACGTGTTGCTCCGCAAGTTCGGGCCGGCGCTGCTCGATCAGACCACCGAGCAGGTGTTCAGGGAGAGCCTGGAGCAGGAGATCGGCGAGATCGAGCACAAGCCGCTGCCGTTCGCTGCCCCGGCGCTGGATTCCGAGCCGCAACTGGTCCTGGGAGAAGACTTCACCTTTACCGTAACCTACGACACCTTCCCGCAGGTGGAGCTCGGTCCGTATCGCGACCTGCCGCTGGAGCGACTCCAGGTCAGCATCGCGGACGCCGACCTGGACCGGGAGCTCGGCCGCCTGCAGGAGCAGAACGCCGTGGTGACCGACAAGCAGGCGGACGGCGCCGGACAGGTGGTGGTGGCGCAAGGTGACGTGGTGACGGTCAACTACGTGGAGCAGGATGACGCCGGTCAGCCGGTCGCGGGCAGCGAGCGTCGCGATTTCGTATTCGAGGTCGGCACCGAGTACAACGTCTACCAGATGGATGAAGAGCTGGTGGGGATGGCCCGCGGATCGGACAAGGTCATCACCAAGTCGTATCCCGCCGACTACCAGTATCCCGATCTGGCCGGGCGCACGGTCACGCTCGAGGTCACCGTGACCTCGGTCAAGGAAAAACAGCTCCCGGAGCTCGACGATGAGCTCGCCCAGGACATCAGCGACCGCTTCGAGACGCTCGACGACCTGAAGGCCGACCTGCGCAGCCGGCTGCAGGGCGACGCCGACCGGCGGGTGCGGGAACGGCTTGTCGGCCAGCTCATGGACAAGGTGATGGAGACCTCGCAGGTGCCCCTGCCGAAGTCGATGGTAGCCGCCGAGATGGAGGGCGAGTGGCGCAACCTGGTGGCCCGCTCCGGTGCCGATGCCCAGCGGTTCGAGGCGGCACTGGCTGAGCGCGGGGCAAGCAGGGACGAGTTGATGGAGCAGAGCCGCCCGCACGTCGAGCGGCGTGCGCGCTTCATGCTGGTGCGGGACAAGCTGGTGCAGGAGGAAGGCATCGAGATCAGCGACGAGGATCTGGACCGCCATCTGGCGCAGCAGGCGGAGGCCCGCGGGACCGCCCCGGAGGAGCTGCGCGCGGAGTTCGAGCGCCAGAATCTGCTGGGTCACGTGGGCAACGAACTGCGCAACGAGAAGTTGTACGACCACCTCATCGCCGGCAGCGCGGTTACTCCGGGTGCCGAAACCTCGTATGTGGACTTGATCGGGGCGAACCAGTAAATTACCGCTGCTGCCCACCATGGACGAACAGCTCAACACCCTGGTACCTATCGTCATTGAACAGACCGGCCGGGGGGAACGTTCCTACGACATCTACTCCCGGCTGCTCAAGGACCGCATCATCTTCATCGACGGTGAGATCTTCGACGTTACCGCCGACCTGGTAGTGGCGCAGCTCCTGTTCCTGCAGTCGCAGGATCCCGATCGCGACATTCAACTCTACATCAATTCACCCGGCGGCTCGGTTACCGCCGGACTGGCCATCTACGACACCATGCAGTACATGCGCCCCGACATCCAGACGGTGTGCCTGGGGCAGGCGGCATCGATGGGAGCGCTGCTGCTCGCCGCCGGTACTCACGGCAAGCGCTTCGCTCTGCCTTCGGCACGGGTTCTGATTCACCAGCCGTGGGGCGGCGTACAGGGCCAGGCGGCGGACATCGGCATCCAGGCACGGGAGCTGATCCGCCTCAAGAAGATGATCATCCACTATTTCGCCGTCCACGCCCGCAAGGAGGACAACGCGATTGCGTCCGACCTGGAACGCGACTATTATATGTCTTCCGATGAGGCCCAGGCGTACGGTCTCATTGACCGTGTGATGACCAGGGCCGAGAGTAAAAACGGTGGTAATGGATAACGGCGGCAGTGGATAAATGAGCTGTTTGGTGCCGATCGGCTGATGGCGACTACGGGCGGGGCTGCAGGTGGCGAAGACCAGTAAGGCCAACGGACAGAAGCTCTGCTCCTTCTGCGGCAAGAGCGCCGACACGGCGCGCCGCCTGATCGCCGGTCCCGGCGTTTACATCTGCGACGAGTGCGTCACCGTCTGCAAGAAGATCCTGGATGACGAGGAAGAGAGTCTCACTGCCGAGTTCCAGGAAGAGATCCCCAAGCCGAAAGAGATCAAACGCTACCTCGACCAGTACGTAATCGGCCAGGAAGAGGCCAAGAAAGTGCTGTCGGTCGCGGTGTACAGCCACTACAAGCGCATTGCCATGCGGCATCAGGGCGACAACGATGTGGAGCTCGACAAGTCCAACGTGCTGCTGATCGGTCCCACCGGAGTCGGCAAGACGCTGCTGGCAGAGACCCTGGCGCGCAAGCTGAAGGTGCCGTTCGCCATCGCCGACGCCACCACGCTCACCGAGGCCGGCTACGTCGGCGAGGATGTGGAGAACATCCTGCTCAAGCTGATCCAGAACGCGGGCAGCAACATCGCCCACGCCGAGCGCGGCATCATCTACATCGACGAGATCGACAAGATCGCCAAGAAGGGTGAGAACGTCTCCATTACCCGTGACGTATCGGGCGAAGGCGTACAGCAGGCGTTGCTCAAGATCATCGAGGGGACCGTGGCCTCGGTACCGCCCCAAGGGGGCCGTAAGCATCCCAATCAGGAGATGCTGAAGATCGACACCAGCAATATCCTGATCATCTGCGGCGGCGCGTTCATCGGCCTGGATGCCGTGGTGGAGGCGCGGGTAGCGCAGAATCCTCTCGGTTTCGGCGCGGTAATCCAGAACTTTCGGGAGAAAGATCTGGTGCAACTGTTCTCCCACCTGGAACCGGACGATCTGATCCAGTACGGGCTGATCCCGGAGTTCATCGGCCGGTTGCCGGTGGTGGTGACGCTGGAGCAGCTCTCCGTGGACTCGCTCAAGCGCATCATCGTGGAACCGCGCAACTCCGTGGTCAAGCAGTACCAGGCGTCGCTCAAGCTGGACGACGTCGAGCTCATCTTCGAGGAGGAGGCGATCCACGCGATCGCACGCAAGGCCGTGCAGCGCAAGACCGGCGCCCGTGGGTTGCGCTCGATCATAGAGGACATCATGGTTGACATCATGTACGACGTGCCGTCCCTGAAGGGACAGAAGCGCGTCGTCGTGACCCGCGACGTAGTGCAGAACGCGGAGTCGCCGACGGTCACGATGCTGGGCGAGAAGAAGTCCGCGTAATGACACCAGGCGACCGCGCGAGAAGCTGAGTGTTGGTCCCGGCTGACATCTGGACCGTGGTCAAGGCCCAGGACGGCAACGCCGTGTTGATCCGCCCCACGGGTACCGACTCGGTGGTACCGATCTTCGTCGATCCCAGCATCGCGCACTCCATCGTCATGGGCCTGGGGGATGTCAACGCGGCCCGGCCGCTGACCCATGATCTGTTCCTGTCGGTCCTCCAGCGGCTCGATGCCGAGGTGAACCGCGTCGAGATTACCGCCATCAACGACGCCATTTTCTACGCCCGCCTGATTCTGCTTCAGGACGATGAGGAGATGGTGGTCGATGCCCGTCCGTCCGACTGCATCGCGCTGGCGGTACGGGCAAAGTGTCCGATCTTCATCGACGAGGATGTCATCAATCACGCCGGCATGCCGGTGAGCTCGGTGGCGGGAGTGGAGGACGACGGTCGTCCGGCGCAGTCCAAGGAGGAGTCCTCCGGCATGGGAACCTCCCTGCTTTCCGAGTTGCGCCGCGAACTCGATGCCGCGGTCCAGGACGAAGATTACGAACAGGCCGCCAAGCTGCGCGACCGTATCAACGAGTTGGAGAAGGACTGACCCCCGGCGGGCCGTAACGGAGCGGCATCCGGCGCGCGGCGCAGGCCCATGAGGCGCGGCACCGGAGCGATCGGTCCGAGGTGGGCGCGCTCGTTCGAGTTCCCCGACTTTCGGCTGCTGTGGTTGTGCGTGCTGCTGCAGTCCGCCGCCGTGGGGATGAACTGGGTGGTCACCGGCTGGCTGGTGTTCGAAATCACCGGCTCCGCGTTCGTGACCGCGGCGGCATCGGCCGTCGCGATGGCCCCGTTCTTCTTCCTGGGCGCCGTCTCCGGCGCGGTGGCGGACCGGATGAATCGCAGCCGGCTGCTGCGCGTCGTGACCGTGGCCGCCGCCGCGGCGTCCGGCGTGATGGCGGCGGCGCTGCTGGCGGATCTGGCGCAGCTCTGGCACATCCTGGCGTTGACCGCTCTCAGCGGCTGCGCCACCGCCTTCCTGATGACCACCCGCCAGTCGCTGACCTACGACATCGTGGGGCCGAAGCTGGCGCTCAACGGGATGTCGCTGAACTCGGTGAGCATGCAGGTGGGACTGGTGTGCGGGTCGCTGGTTTCCGGGATCATCATCTCGGCGTTCGGAGCCGGCGGGCAATTCCTCGTCATCAGCCTGGCGTTCCTGGCTTCCGGCGGATTCGCGCTGTTCATCCGCGCCTCTTCCGCCGGCGCTCGCGAGCGTCCTCCGCAATCGGTGGTACGCGTATTGGCGGAATACGTCGGCATCATGCGCCGCAATCGGACGCTGGTCACGCTGATGCTGCTGACAGGGGTAAACGAGATGTTCGGGTTCACCCACATGAGCCTGCTGCCGGTGATCGCCAAGGAGGTGCTGGGGCTGGGAGCCGTGGGGCTGGGGGTGCTGACCGGGGTGCGCCAGATTGGCGGAATCGCCGGCCAGATCGGGATGGCGGCACTGGGCAACTACCGGCGCAAGGGCCTGCTGATGTTTGCCGTGATGGCCGCGTTCGGCGCCTGCCTCATGGCACTGGTGCTGGTGACGGACGTGGTGTACTACGTGGCGGTGTTGGGTCTGGCGACCGCCTGCGCGATGTGCGTGGATACGTTGCACATGACGCTGATGCAGGAGAACGTTGCCGAGCATGAGCGCGGCCGGGCCATGGGCGCGTGGACCCTGAGCATCGGCGTGGCGCCGGTGGGGCACCTTGGGCTCGGCGGCCTGGCCGGCGCCATCGGCGCGCCGTGGGCGTTGTTCGTCAGCGGCACGGTGCTGCTGGGAGCGAGCGCGGCGACGGCCGCCGGGCTGCCTCGCATCAGGCGCCTGCCGTGATCCGGGCGCTCAGCGGTGGCGGGTGACCCCGTGACGCGGGCAGGTGTCGCGCACCGGGCAGCGGGAGCAGTGCGGCCCGATCGGGGTGCACACCTGCTGGCCGTAGCTCACCATGATGCCGTTGATGGGAATCCAGTACTGCCGCGGCAATGCGCGCGCCAGCGCCAGCTCCGTGTCGTCCGGGGTGCGCGTGTGCACCCAGCCGAGGCGATTACAGATGCGGTGCACGTGGGTGTCCACGCAGATTGCCGGAATGCCGAATCCCAGCCCCAGCACCAGATTCGCGGTCTTGCGGCCCACCCCCGGCAAGCGCAGCAGCGCCGCCAGCGAGTCGGGCACGGCGGCGCCGTGGTCGCGTATCAATATGGCGGCGATTTCCCGCAGCTGGCGGCCCTTGGTGCGGTAGAAACCGGCGGGGTAGATCAGCTCGGAGATCTCCGCGGCCGGCACCGCGGCCAGGGCGGGAACCGTCGGGGCACGGGCCAGCAGCCGGCGCGACGCCGGTCCCGTTACCGCATCCTTGGTACGCAACGATATGACGGTGGAGACCAGCACCTGGAACGGGTCGCGCCGTTCGCAGGCCAGCTCGGTGACCGCCGGCACGGCCTTCCCGACGCGCCGTGAGAAGGTGTCGAGGGTGCGCTTCCAGGGAGTGCGCCGGCGCGCCACCCCGTTTATTTCACGCCCACTTCCAGGCGTGAGTTGATCAGCTCTTCGACCTTGACCTTGTCCTTGCCCAGGGAGAACGACAACTCGTCCACCAGCAGCGAACGCGCGTTGTCGTACAGCTTGCGCTCCAGAATCGGCAGCTCCTTGATCCGGCTGCGGTGATACAGCGCGCGCACGACGGTGGCGATGTCGGTCACCGCCCCGGCCTTGAGCAGATCCAGGTTCATCTGGTAACGCAGCTTCCAGTCGGTGGGAATCGGCTCGTAATCCTCACCGATGAGGGTCAGCGCGCTGCGCGCCTCGGTGCGCGGCACGATGGCGCGGATCCCCAACTCGTCCGCCTTGTCCACCGGTACCATGATGGTCATGTCGGACACTTCGAGGTAGACCACGTAGTAGAGGAGCGTCTGATTGCGGAACGGCCGCTCCTCGAGGTTGCGGATCTGGCCCACTCCCTGCAGGGGGTAGACGAGCTGTTGGCCCACCTTGTACTGCAGGCGCCTCCTGGCGATCTTGCGGCTGCTCTTGGCGGCGGGGGCCTTGTCGTCGACGTCGTCCTTGGCGGCGTTCCCGGTGCGCGACTTGGCAGCGGTCTTGGCGCCGGCAGCTGCGTCCGTTTTGGCCGCGGTCTTGGCGGCCACCTTCTTGCCGCCCTTGGTGCCGTCCGCTCGCTTCTTCTTGGCTGGTTCGGGCTTGGCATCCGGCTTCGCCGCGGCCTCGGTGGCCGGCGGATCCTTGGCCGTGCTTTTCCTGTCTGACTCCGCCGCCGCGGTCGCGCCGGCTTCGGCCACTGGTTGGGGTGCGGTGTTGTCGGCGGCCGCTGCGCCGGCTGACGTGTCAGCCGGGGCCTCCGGGGACGGCGCGGCCTCGGTCATGGTAGCTGCCTCCGCTTCATGGGTGGCGTCGGCCTCGGGCGCATCCGACGCGCCGCGGTCGCCGGCGCCGACAGGTGGAGCAGTGCCGGCCGGAACGCCGGTCGCAGCCGCCGGAGCGTTTCCCTGAGCAGCCGGTGCGTCGGCCGTGGTCGCGGCCTCGGTTTCGGTTTCGCTACCCGGCGCCTCCGACGCGCCGGCCGCCGCCGCAGGACGAGCTGCTGCTTCCGACATCGGAGATGCGGGCGGCGTGGCCGCCGCAGCAACGGTCCAGGCACTCACTCGGGGCGCCGGAGAACGGTTCCTGAAGGAACCGGAGGCCGCGGTCCGCGCGGCGCTGAACTCGGGGATCGGGGTGGCCCTGACACTCGCCAACCGGTCCGGCGAGCCCCCGAGTGCACGCAACTTCAACATCACCGCGAATATAATGACAGACCATCCGGCGTGCAAACGGGCTGCACCTGAGGCGCTATATTAGGCGCAGCATGGCTGCCGAAAGTCGGTCCTCCACATCACTCGTGCGGCGCGTGCTCGCTCTGTCGGCCTATCCGCTCCTGTTCGTCGCCATGCTGGTGCTGATCCTGCTGTTTCGTGAGCAGCTCTGGGCCGTGGCCACGGCCCCGGACGAGCTGCGCGCATGGGTGCGCGGGTTCGGGGTCGTGGCGCCGCTGGCGTTCATCGCCGTCCAGGTGGTGCAGGTGGTCATCTTCATCGTTCCGGGCGAAGTTCCGCAGATCGCCAGCGGCTACCTGTTCGGGGTTGCCGGCGGGCTGGCCCTTACCTCGGTGGGCATCGCCATCGGCTCGGGAATAGCATTCCTGGCCTCACGCCTGCTGGGAATCGAATTTCTGCGCGCCATCCTGCGCCACGAGCAACTCGCCCGGATGCGCCAGGTCGCGGCATCGCCGCGTGCCACCATCACCTTCTTCCTGTTCTTCCTGATACCGGGCATCCCCAAGGACATTCTGTGCTATGTCGCCGGGTTGTCGCGGATGCGCTTTAGCGTGTTCATCACCATCTCCACCGTCGGCCGGTTGCCGGGAATCGTGGGCAGCGTGGTGATGGGCGACGCCGCGGCCGGGGAGCGCTGGCTGTTTGCCGGTGTGGTGATGGCGCTGGCGGTGGTGCTGTTCGGCCTCGGCGTGCTGTTCCGCAAGCGGCTCACCGCGCTGCTGGAGCGGTTCGCCGCGGGCGGCGACGCACCGCGTACGACCGAGCCCGAGAAATAATCCGATGTGGTGCTGCTATCCGGCCGGGTCCGCGGCCGCCGCCGTCGCCACCCCGCGTGGCCCCCGCAGCGCTCGAAAGCGGATGAAGCGGAACGGATGGATGTCGAGGGCGTTGGGATACCAACCGTCGACCCTGCCGCGGTTG
Source organism: Spirochaetales bacterium (assembly GCA_047515735.1). GTDB lineage: Bacteria > Spirochaetota > Spirochaetia > SZUA-6 > Bin103 > Bin103. Next base: position 16,468 of record JAKZWC010000029.1, read on the forward strand.
ACCAGGTTGAAGGCGACCATGTGGCTGATGGGAAGAATCACCGCCTCTTCCAACAGCATCTCCTCGGCCTGCGCCAGCGCCTGCAGGCGCTCAGGCCCGGCGGCGCGCAACGCACGCTGTACCGCGCGGTCGTACTTCCGGCTGACGTACGCCGCGTCGTTGAGGTTGCTGGAGCGCATCCACATCTGCAGGAAGGTGAGGGGATCGGCGAAGTCTCCCACCCAGGTCTGGTGGGCGAGGGTGAAGTCGCCGCCGCGGATCTCCTCCAGCAGATCGCTGTAGCGGAATTCCTGGACCGACACTTCCACTCCCAGCAGACCTTCCCAGGCTTCCCGCATCAGCTCCGCCACCGGCACCGCCACGCTGCCGGCTGCGACCTTGATGCTGATCGGAGGCAGCCCGCTGCCGCGCCCGAAGCCGGCTTGATCGAGCAGCTTCAGCCCGCGCCGTTCGTCCCGTTCGCGAATCCCGACCACCTCGGGATAGTCGGCGATGTCGGGCACCAGCACGTCGCTGGGGAAGAACATCTGTGAGGCGTTGCGGATCCGGTCCCACGGCAGCAGCAGCGCCAGGCCGTGCCGTACCCGCTGGTCGTCGAACGGCTCGCGGTCGCTGCGAAAGTAGAAGTAGGTGGTCGCGAACAGCGGGTTGGCCACCAGGTAAGGTCGCAGCTGGTCGGTGGGGGCCCAGGTATTCGCCCAATGGATCTCGCCCTGCAGGAACGCGCGCGTGACCTCCTCCGGGTTGTCGTAGAAGCGGACCACGATCCGGTCCAGCTCCACCTGCGTGCTGCCCCAGTAGTACTCGTTGCGCTCCAGCACCAGCTCCCGATCGGTCCAGGAGGTGACCCGGAACGGACCGTTGCCGATGAGTTGGCCGGCACGGTCCCAGTTCAGGGCGCCGAGGTAGCCGGAGTGGATGGCGGAGAAGCTGTGGTGGGCCAGGACCTTGAGGAAGTGATCCGCGGGCTCCGCGAGCTCCACTTCCAGCACCCGGTCGCTCACGGCACGGATGCCCACGCGCTTGGGATCGTTCAGCTCGCCGGTGCGGTACTCGGCGACCCCCTTGATGACGTCGAACAGGAACGAGTACTCGGCCGCGGCACCGGGATCCAGAATGCGCAGCCACGACGCCCGGAAGTCCTCGGCGCGCAGCCGGTCGCCGTTCGAGAAGCGCGCGTCGGCGCGCAGATGGAAGGTATAGGTGGTACGGTCGCGCGAAATCTCCCAGCGTTCCGCCTGGCCGGCGACTGGGTTCAGGGTGATGGGATCGTAGGCCACCAGTCCCTCGTAGACGGCGGTGAAGAGCTGTGCCTCGGTGGTGGAGAACGTATGCAGCGGGTCGAGCGAGAACTGCTGCGGCGGATAGGCCACCACCAGCGTGTCGGCCGGCAGGGCGTCGCTCTGGGCGGCCAGTCCCGGCCCACCCAGGCAGGTCGCCACCAGCAGAGCGATGCACGCGGCTGTTCGGGAGCTGCCGGCGAATCGTGCCATGCCCGCTACCGCCGGAAGAACGCGTCCAGGGGGTTCTTGCCGAGACGCAGCAGCGCGTACAGAAAGCCGGCGATCAGCCCGCCGAGATGAGTAAGGTGGGAGACCCCGGGGGAGAACCCGGACACGGTGCCGAAGACGGCGATACCGGCGAAGATCAGCACCGCCAGCGGAGCCCTCATGGGCACGAACCAGAACGCGTGGATCACCGAGTCGGGATACAGCGTGGCGAAAGTAAGCATGACCGCGAACAGAGCTCCGGAGGCGCCGATGATGGCAACCGCCCGATCGATCGAAAACAGCATGGCGAACAAGCCGGCGGCCACGCCGCAGACGAGGTAGAGGCTGAGGAACTCGTGACTGCCGATGTGGCGTTCCACGGGGGTGCCGAACCACATCAGCCCGAGCATGTTGAAGATGATGTGGTACAGCGAGCCGGTGGAGTGCAGGAACATGTAGGTGATGAGGGTCCACCAGCGCCCGCTGACCGCCTCCGGAGGGATCAGCGCAAACTCGCGGATCACGCCGCGGCTGGTGAACTCCAGCAGGAACACCGCCACGTTGGCGATGATGATGGCCATGGTGGCGTTGTAGTAACGGTAGGCCAGGAGTTGGCGCGGGCCGCTCCTCATGCTGTTAGATTGTACCAGCCGGTTCCCCGCGGAGGCAAACGAGTGCCCCGCGGGTCAACCGATGAGTGCGTCGGTGAGCGCTCTCAGCGCGGTCCAGGACTCCCCGCGGGCAAGCGCCGCCTCCTGCTCCAGGTCGCGCATGATGTCCCGGTAGCGGGCGCGGGCCATACCGCGGGCTTGCTCGATGGTCCCGGCCCGGTTCAGCAGCGCGATCGTCTCTTCCACCGCGTCGCCGGTGACTCCGGCGGCCGAGCAGGCGGCCAGCCGTTCCACCATGCGCCGCCGGGAAGCGGCGTCGCGGTTGCAGTAGAGAATCACCGGCAGGCTCTTCTTGCCCTCCAGCAGGTCGTCGCCGCGGCGCTTGCCGGGATTGCCGGTGGTCAGGTTGCGGACGTCGTCGATGATCTGGAAGCAGACTCCGAACTCCTCGCCGGCCCGGTGCAGGAGCTCCGCGAGCTCGGCGGGGGCGCCGGCCAGCACGGCGCCGAGGCCGGTGGCGAGCCCCGCCAGGCTGCCCGACTTGCAGCGGCACATGGTGAAGTACTCGGCCGCTGCCGGGACCCGCTCCGGCTCCCGGTGCCAGAGAATGTCCAGCCCCTGCCCGTAGTGCAGGCGCAGCATCGCCCGCAGGTAGAGCCGGTATACCTGCAACTCGTTGGCGGGATCCAGGTGCGCGGCCGCAATGCAGCTCTCCGGCAGAAAATAGAGCAGGTTGCCCGCGTTGATGGCGAGATCCAGACCGTGGCGGACGTGGGCCGCCGGCGCGCCGCGGCGCAGGTCGGCGCCATCTTCGATGTCGTCGACGATCAGGCTGCCGGTGTGCGCCAGCTCAACCAGCGGAGCGAGTGCGACCGCGGCGGCTTCGGGGCCGTTGCACAGGCGGCAGGTCAGCGCCAGCAGCAGTGGCCGCCAGCGCTTGCCGCCGCGGGCCAGCAGGTCGCGGCCGGGCGCTTCGATCTCCAGCAGTTGGGGATCTTCGCCCAGGTCCGCGGCGGCGGCGCGGGCAGCGGGCGCGTCCGGGAGCAGCGCCGTAACCGCCTCTTCGATCTGCTCCAGCAACCGTTGTGTCAGTACCGTCTCGAGCGCAGGCATCGGCCCCAGCCTCGCCCGAAGTGCGCGCCTTCGGCAACGGCGATCTCCACGGCGGCAAGACTTTACCCGCTCGCTATGATTACCTTCGCGGAGCGTAGGCTGGCGGTGAGCGGCAGAGTAGTGAAATTCGGCGGCAGCTCGCTCGCTGACAGCGAGCGGCTGGCGCATGCCTTGCGGATCGCCCGGGAGCGGCTGGCCGGGGGCGGCGTGGCGGTATTCTCCGCCATGGGAGGTATCACCGACGTGCTGATCGGCGCGGCCCGGGCGGCGGCTGACGGGGAGGATCCGCGCGCGGCCGTGGAAGCCATTCGTGCCCGCCACGTGGGCGTGGTACGCGACCTGTGTCCGCCGCGTGGCCAGGCGCTGATCCTGACCAGGCTGCAGCTCCTGCTCGCCGAGCTGGACGAGGTGCTGCACGGCGTGAACCTGCTGCGCGAATGCTCGCCGCGCACCCTGGACCTGGTGATGAGCTTCGGCGAGCGCCTGATGACCGCCATCACCAGCCGCCTGCTGGCCGACCTGGGCATGGAGACCCGGCTGCTGGATGCGCGCGAGCTGATCCTCACCGACTCGCGCCACGGCAACGCCACGGTGCAGTTCGAAGCCACCTGCGACCGGGTGCGCGCCGTCTTGCAGCCGCTGGCGCCGATCGTCTGCGTGGTGCCCGGCTTCATCGGCGCCACGGCGGAGGGTGTGACCACCACCCTGGGAAGGGACGGTTCCGACTACACCGCTTCGCTCGTGGCCGCCGCCCTGGACGCGGATGAGCTGGAGATCTGGACCGACGTCGACGGCGTCATGAGCGCCGATCCACGCTTTGTCCCCGAGGCGTTCGTGATCGGCCAGCTCAGCTACCAGGAAGCGATGGAGATGTCGTACTTCGGCGCCCGCGTGATCCATCCCTACACCATGGTGCCGGCGGTCGAGCGTCGCATCCCGATCCGCATCAAGAACACCCTGCAGCCGCAGCAGCCGGGCACCCGCGTCACCGATCAGCCCAGCGGCTCCGAGCACGCCATCACCGGCATTGCGTCGGTCGACTCCATCGCCCTGATCAACGTGGAGGGCGGCGGCATGCTGGGGATGCGCGGCACGGCGGCGCGCGTGCTGGGGGCGCTGGCGCGGGCCGCGGTCAACGTGATGATGATCTCCCAGGCCTCCTCCGAGCACAGCATCTGCCTGGTGCTGGACGACGCGGAGGCGGAGGCCGCGCTGGCCGCGCTGCGTTCGGAGCTGGCGCTGGAACTCGAAACCAGGCGCATCGACACCTTCGACCTGCGCCGCGAGCTCGCCATCGTCGCCATTATCGGCGAGAACATGCGCGGCACGCCCGGCATCGCCGGCAAGCTGTTCGGCGCGCTCGGTACCGAGGGCATCAACGTGCTGGCTATTGCCCAGGGATCGTCGGAGCGAAATATTTCCCTGGTCGTGACCGCCGCCGATGAACGCCGCGCGCTGCAGGTGATCCACAGCGCGTTCCTGAACTAGATGAGCGCCCTGCCGCGGCAGGTGACCGCCTTTGCGCCGGCCACGGTGGCCAACGTGGGGTCCGGGTTCGACGTGCTGGGATTTGCCGTGGAACGGCCCGGGGACACGGTGGAGGCGCACCGGCGCGAGGGTGGCGGCGTCACCCTGCTGGAGGTCACCGGCGATGGCGGCCGCCTGCCGCGCGGCGACAGCAACACCGCGGTGGTGGCCGCCCGCAAGCTGCTGGAGCGGCTCGGCGAACCGTTCGGCGTGGACCTGATCCTGCACAAGGGGATGCCCCTGGCCTCCGGGCTCGGCAGCTCCGCCGCCAGCGCCGCGGCAGCCCTGCGGGCGGTCAACCGTCTGGCCGGCGATCCGCTGGCGGCGGAGGAGTTGCTGCCCTGCGCGCTGGCCGCCGAGCAGGTCGCGGCCGGGGCCGGACATGCCGACAACGTGGCGCCGGCCCTGATAGGCGGGTTCGTGCTGATCCGCAGCGTCGCGCCGTTGGATCTGGTGCGCCTGCCGGTGCCGGACGCGCTGGCGGTGGCACTGCTCAGCCCGGACGTGGAAATACCGACCGAAGCGGCACGACGCATCCTGCGCAAGCGGATTCCGCTGGCCGATGCCGTCTCGCAGTGGGGCAACCTCGCGGCCCTGGTGGCATCGTTGTACGTCGGCGATCTGGCCCTCATGGGCCGCTCGCTGGACGACCTGGTCGCCGAGCCGGTACGGGCGGTGCTGATTCCCGGCTTTGCCGCCGTCAAGGAGGCGGCGCTCGCCGGCGGCGCCATCGGCTGCTCCATCTCCGGTGCGGGACCCGCGGTGTTCGCCCTGGCCACCTCGGTGGCGCAGGCAGCGGACCTGGCAGAAGCAATGCGGCGGGCGTTCGCGGCGGCCGGGCTGACCGCCGCCGCCTACGTTTCGGAGATCGGTGCCGGGCCGAGGATCGTCGCCGAGTGTTGACCGTCTGCTCCACGCGCGATGCCGCCATCCGGCTGTCGTTCAGCGATTCGCTGCTGGCCGGGCTGCCGCCCGGGGGCGGCCTCTACCAGCCAAGTCCGCCTCCCGACCTGACGGAAGTGATTGCCGGTCTGCCCGGCGAGGTGCCCTTCGTAGATCTGGCGGCGACATTGACCGAAGCGCTGTTGGGCGACGAGCTGGCGGCCCCCGGCGCCTCGGCAGGCGCCGGGAGCGCGCCGGCGGCCGCTCGTGAGGTGGCCGCGGCGGCCTATCCCTTTGCCCCGGCGCTGAGCTGGATCGCGGACGGCATTGCGTTGCTGGAGCTGTATCACGGCCCCACCTGCGCGTTCAAGGATTTCGGCGCCGCCTTCCTGGCCACGATTCTGGAAGGTCAGCTCGCCGGTGAGCCGGGTGGCGCTCCCGTGGTGGTGCTGGTCGCCACCTCCGGCGACACCGGCGGCGCGGTGGCGCGCGCATTCTGGCGCCGCGCCGGCATCGAGGTGGTGCTGCTCTACCCCTCAGGGCGCATCAGCCGCCTGCAGGAGCAGCAGCTCACCGCGCTCGGCGACAACATCCACGCGGTCGAGATCGCCGGCTCGTTCGACGACTGCCAGCGGCTGGTGAAGCAGGCGCTGATCGACCGCGAGCTGGTGGCGGCGGCGCGCCTGTGCCCCGCCAACTCGATCAGCCTCGGGCGCCTGCTGCCGCAGGCGTACTACTACATCTTCGCCGCCCTGCGCCTGCGCTCCGCCGGCAACCCGCTGTTCTGCGTGCCGAGCGGCAACTTCGGCAACCTGACCGCCGGCGTGTACGCCGCCCAGTGGGGCTTGCCGGTGGCCGGCTTCTGGGCGGCCACCAACTGCAACGACGTGGTGCCGAGCTACCTCGACACCGGCGCCTTGCTCCCCCGCGCCAGCGCCGCCACCCTGTCCAACGCCATGGACGTGGGCGACCCCTCCAACTTCGAGCGCATCCTGGCGCGCTGGAACCACGATCACGCCGCCGTCAGCGCCCACCTGAAAGGCTGTGCGATCAGCGAGGAAGAAACCCTGGCCACCATGCGCCGGGTGCACGAACGGGATGGCCGGCTGATCGACCCGCACACCGCGGTCGGGGTCGCCGCCGCGCGGCGGCTGCGGCGGGAGCAGGGTGCCGGCTTCGGCGCCGACGGCGCGCCCGTGGTGGTGCTCGCCACCGCCGATGCCGGCAAGTTCCCGGAGACGGTGCACCGCGCCACGGGGGTCGTGCCGCCCGTGCCCGCGCCGCTGCAGGAGCTGCTGGAGCGCCCCAAGCAGGCCACGCCCCTGGAGGCCAGCTTCCCGGCGCTGCGCGCCTTCATCCTGGCGCAGACCGCCGCCGGCTTGCGAAGCCGGTAGTCTCCCGGCAAACCGCGACCGATTCCATGGCCCAACCCGCGCCGTCCTGTCACAGTCCCGGAGCCGGCACCGGTGCCGCACTCCAG
>JAKZWC010000030.1:0-2678 GCA_047515735.1 Spirochaetales bacterium
GTGCGCAGCGCCGCCACGATCCAGCCGTTGGCCGCGCGCACCAGAGCCCCCGCGCCCACGCCGCGCTCCGCCCTGCCGTCGGCGTCGCGGTCGATCACGGTCTGATGCGGTTCGGTCTTCGAGCTCATGCTGCCGGCCACCCCGGCCATGGCCAGCTCACCGTCCTCCAGGCGCGCCAGCCCCCAGGGAAACACCGCCTGGTCGCGATGGCGGGGCAGAAACCGGAAGGCGGCCCGATGCGCGACGGGAGGGCGGTCGCCGTCACGCTGCAGCACCCAGTGCTCGCGCCACGGCTGGTCGTGGGAGTCGGGGGGCGCCGGCAGCTCGTCGCGCATCCTGGGCGGGGTCATGCGGTCCGCTCTCAGGCCGGAACGATCGTCACGTCCACCTCGTCGATGAGGATCGCTTCGCCGCCGCCCTCCGGCTGTGCCGTGACGTCCACCGCTCCGGAGAACAGCAGCGTCAGCCTGAGCTCGTTGTCGCCGGCGACCACCAGGTCGGGGGTCAGATCGATTACACAGGTGGTGTGCGGGGGCAGTTCGCGGCCCCCGTTCGCGGGGCGGCCTTCGCGGTGGTAGATGCGGCGGAGCTGCGAGGCGGGAACGGCCGTGCCGTTGAGGTGGAAGGCGATCCGATCGGCCGACCCCAGCCCCACGGCACGGACGAACAGCGTGGCGCTGGCGGTGCGCTCGATCTGTTCGTAGAGCCGAAACCGGTAACTGCCGGAGGGTTGCCCCGGCTCGCGCGGCAGGACCAGCTTGTGGTCCCGCATCACACCGCACGTGTTCATGCCGGACGGGCTGAAACCGCGATACCCACCCCACATCGAGCGGTACGTGTAGTGGCGCACGCCGTCGGCGACGCGCTCCAGGCCGCGCATCCCGCGCAGATGCCGGAACGCCATCGGGTAGCCGGTCTCCGGCCCGCGCTTGCCCGAGCGGAAGCCGCCCCAGTGTTTCTGGAAGTTGTAGATGGACATGCCGTCGGCGCCTTCGTGATACAGCGTGTGCGCCAGGGCGCGGTAGTTCTCCACCGTTGCCGGCGGGCCGAAGCCCTCGCGTGAGGAGCAGTAGGGCTGTACGCCGGGGACGAGCCGGCAGGGTGAGTCGGCGGTGAGTGCGCTGAAATCCTCGTATGCGGGATTGAAATCGGTGAACGACGAGTCCATGGGTGCGACGGAGTCGATGAGCTCAGCGCCGATCCAGGCCGGCAGGTCCAAGCCCAGGGTATGGCACTCCTCCACGGTCTGCGGCACCAGGACCCCAAGCTCCAGCCGCCGCCCGCGCGCCTGGCCGTGCCCGTCGAGCATGGCGCGCAGCCGTTCGATGAGACCGGTCATCAGCGGCGACCGCTCGCGCGCCGGACCGCGGTCACCGTCCGGGGCGGGGAAATAGAGGCCGTCGCGGAAAACCAGCAGGATGCCATCCACGTCGAAGCGATCCACCACCTCGCAGGCGACCGAAAACAGGTAGTCGCGGACCTCGTCGAAGGTGAAGTCCATGCGATTACCCGGTAGGAAAACGCCTCCCGGCGGCACGTCGGTGAGCTTCCACTGCGGGTTCTTGTGCAGGAACATGCCGCCCTGATCGGGCGCGCCGTGGTTGTCGTTGACGCGAAACCCGGCCATGAAGCGCATGCCGCGCTCGCGCGACCGATCCAGCATCACCTGCAGCGGCATGACGCCGTCATCCATCATCGGCAGGAACCGCCGGTGCTGCGGGCGCGCGTCGTACTCGAAGCGCTCCGAGCGGAAGTACATGATCCAGCCGGCGTGGTAAACCTCCTGCACCAGCACGTCGGCGTTGCTGAGAGCGATGTTGTCCACGAAGACGCGCAACTCCTCCGCCGTGGCCGGATGCGAGGTGATCAGCGGGCGGCCATCGCCGGGATCGAAGTCGTAATTGGTCACGTTGGACGGATCGCTGACGTAGATCAGCTCCCACCGCCGCGTAGATCCGTCGTTCGGCATCGGCTCCTCCTCGTCTGCGTCCTTGGCGGTGCCCGCCTCCACGCTACTGCGGCGACCAGGTCGTGGCATGGATGCCCTCATCGCGGGCGCCGGCCCACAGAGTCAGCACGCGGCCGTCGGAGAGCACCACCGAGCTGGTACGGGCGTCGCTCGGGTGGTAGGCGAGGATGTAGTGCTCCTTCTCCCACGTGTGACCGCCATCGGGACTGACCAGTCCGCGCGGGCCGCCCACGGCGTCCTTGTGATCGTAGGTGAGCACGATGCGCCCGTCCGGCAGCAGCACCGCGTCCGCAGACACCATGTGCAGGCGGGTGACCAGGAACGGTGTGGTCCAGTTATAGCCGCCGTCGGTGGAGAACATGATCGCCTCGTTCTTGAACCGGCCGGGACCGACCTTGTTGGACGAGGGCGGCGGCCAGGTGTCGCGGCCTCCGCCCTGACCGGCTGGCGCGTCGAACAGATCCTCGCTTAGGTACTCGCGCTGATAGCGCGTCGCGCACAGCAGCGCGCCGGAGGGGAGTTCCAGGAGATTGGACTCGCAGGTGCCGGGTGTGAGCACGGTCCAATCGCCCCAGCTTTGGCCGTCGTCCCGTGATCGCAACAGCAGGTCACCGCTGAACCCTGCCCGGTGCTCTGGATCGTTCCAGGCGTTGCTGCAGCCCATGATGACGGTGCCGTCGGCGAGTTGCTGAATGCGGCTGCCGTCGCC
>JAKZWC010000031.1:0-17700 GCA_047515735.1 Spirochaetales bacterium
CCGGTACCGGCTTCGACCTGGAGCCGGAACTGGTCGAGCGCGGGGTGCGCGCGGCCGACGGCTACCGCGTGGAGGGGTGAAGTGAAGATTCTGGTTACCGGTTCCAATGGGCGCATCGGCGCCAACCTGGTGCGCCGGCTGCTGCGGCAGGGCCACGAGATCCGCGGCTTCGTGTTTCCCGGCGACGCCAGCCGGGTGCACAAGCTGGACGGCATCGCCAGCGTGGAGCTGGTGGAGGGCGACCTGCGCGACCGTGCCGCCGTGGAGCGGGCGGTGCGGGGCGTCGACGCCGTGTATCACATCGCCGCCGCCTTCGCCTCGCCGCACGACAACATCGAGTATCTGCAGATCAACGGGCTCGGCACCCTGCACCTGCTGGAGGCGATCCGCGCCCATGCGCCCGAGCTGCACCGCCTGGTGTACGCCTGCACCGAGGCGGTGTACTGGCGCACGGAGGATGACGGCCGCCTGTTCGAGCGGCCGATCCGCGAGGATGAGGTCAGCCACAGCAAGCTGATGCCCTACTACCTGACCAAGTGGATCGGCGAGGAGCTGTGCATGAACTACCACTACCAGTACGGGGTGCCGACCGTCGTGTGCCGCTTCACCACGGTGCTGGAGCCGAGCGAGTTGCTGGACGAGGAGGGGATTCCCGAAAACTGGAGCGTGGCCAAGGCACGCGTGCGGCTGCGGGAGCTGTCCGCTCCATCGCCGCCGGAGCGGGAGGCCCTGCAGCAGCTCGACGCAGCGTGGCAGGCGGGCAAGCGCCTGCTGCTCAGCCGCTGTCCCGACGGGCGCACCTACAAGCAGGAGTGGGGCGACGTGCGCGACATCGCCAAGGGGCTGGCGCTGGCGCTGGACGCCGCGGCCGCCGTGGGCGAGGCGTTCACCGTGGGCGGCCTGCTCACCGTGTGGGAGGAGTTGGTTCCGGCGCTGGCCGAGCGCCTCGGGGTCGGCTATGCCGACGTACGCATGCCGTCACCCAACTACTTCGAGTTCGACCACACCAAGGTGCGCGAGCTCCTCGGCTATACACCGGATCACGACTTCTGGAGCACGCTGGACGCGGCCCTCGCCATCCGCGCCGGCCGCGAGACCGACGTGGTCCCCACGGGCGTGCGTTACGGCGGCGCGGAATCGGCCGGCTGATGAGCGACGGGAGCAGCCGGTGAAGCTTGCCACCATGACCAGTGTGTGCCCCGACTGGGACCTCCCGACCATTGTCGAGGGGATGCTGCGGCACGGCTACGTGGGGCTGGAACCGCGCGTGGGCTGGGGGCACCGCGCCGGCCTGGAGACCGACCTGTCACCGGCGGCGCGGGCTGCGGCACGGCGGCGGCTGGAAGACGCCGGGTTGGCGGTGTGCTGCGTGGCCTCGGGGGCGCGCTTCGCCGCCACCGCGCCCGCGGAGCGCCGTGCCAGCCTTGAGGAGACGCGCCGCTGCATCGAGCTGGCGGCCGACCTGGGGTGCCCGCTGGTGCGCACCTTCGGCGGCCCGCGCAGCGAGCCGTGGCAGCTCCATCACTACGTGGAGCACGTGGTCGAAGGCTACCGCGAGGTGCTGCCCGAGGCGTTAGCCGCCGGGGTGACCCTGCTGCTGGAGACGCACGACGACTGGTCCGCCTCCGCCCCGGTGCGGGCGGTGGTGGAGCGGGCCGGCCACGCCAACCTGCGCGTGCTCTGGGACCTCATGCACACGCAGCGGATGATGGAGCGTCCGGCCGACACGTTTGCCGTCATCGGCGCGCTGACGGCGCACCTCCACGCCCACGACGGCGCCTGCCGCGCCAGTGACCGGCAGCGGTTCGATCCGGTGCCCATCGGCTCCGGACAGGTAGATCACGCCGTGCCGCTGGAACTGCTCCGCGGCGCCGGGTTCGACGGCTGCTGCTCAGTCGAAGTGATCCACAGCCGCACGGCACCGCACGATCCGGACGCGGTCCTCGCCCAGTACGCGGCGTGGTTCCGCACCTGGTCTACGGCCGCCTGAAGCGCCCGTCCGAGCCGCGTCCGGGTGCGGCGCCGCTCAGTGCTGCGGATGCACCGCCACCGAGTCGGTAACGTCGAAGTTGTCGCCGGCGTGGCGCCGCACGACGCGCAGCACCGCCTGGTGGTCCGGCTCGGAATGCACCGCGCCGAACACGTTGAGTATCTTGCGGCGGTTGAACAGCCCCTTGGCACGCCGAATCTCTACCCCCAGATCGGAGGCATCGATGCCGCTCCCCTCGATCTCACTGAGGATAATTTCCGAGATCTCAGCCATGTATGACCTCCTCATGGTTCGACCAAGTAGTACAGGTCAACGCTACGTCATTCCCGGCGGCAGCGCAACAGCCAGATCCGCGGCCGGTAATCGATGACCGGGCACGGCAATCCGACCGTGCGGCTGCAGCAGGCCGCGACCGCGACCGAGGCGGTGGTGGTAGCCGACGCCGCCGGCCGGGAGGTGTGGGGCAGCCACCCCCTGGCGGCGGGTCGCGACGCGGTGTGCGTGGACGTGCGCGACGGCCGCTTCGTGGGGCCCGGCCGCGGCTGGAGTGTGCTGCCGCCGGGCACCTACACGGTCACCGTTGCGGCAGCGCCGGGCGGTCCTGGTGTGCCGGCTCCGGCCAGGCCACCGACCTCCGCGGGCCGCACGCTCGAGGTCACGGCCCGGCTGCGCATCGAGGCGCGCTTTTGGCGTGAGGAGGCGGACTGGATGCCGCGCGACGTCGCCTGGCACCGCGACGGCGCCTGGCGGCGGCACTCGGGAGCAGATCCGGGAATCGTCCCGGCGGCCGGTGCGGATGCCGCGCCCGGGCTCCACGGAACGGTGGCGCGACGCTGCGCCCATCTGTTCGTCGACGCCGCCATGCACGCCACCGTCCGCGCCCGCTTTTCCGGCCCGGGCGCCGGCTCGGCCGCGGCCTGGGGGCTGATCGCGCGCCACTACAACGACGGCAACCACCTGCGGCTCACGCTGCGGCGCGAGGGCGCGGGGCTGGCACTGTGTCTGGAGCGGCGCGCGGCGGCCGCCGACCCGGGCTTCCGGCAACAGGTCCTGGCAGCGGCCCACGTGAACTCGAGCGCGGCGCCGCGCGGTGAGCTGTGCTGGCACTTCAACGGCACCCGCCACGAGGTGGCACTGGACGGCGTGATCCGGCTTAGCGCGGCCGACGGCTACATGGGGGGCGTCGAGATCGTCGGTCTGTTCGCCGAGGCCGACCCTTCCGCGAGCGCCCCGATGTGGCACTCCTTCGCGGTGGATTCCAGTCAGTGGGTGCCGAAACACGAGGTACGGCGCGGCGCCTACGCCGCCGTAGTGCGCCCCGGCAACATCCATCGGCTGCACCTGTCCGCGGATCCCGGGCGGCAACCGGTGCGGCCGGATCCCGGCAGCAACGTGTTCTGGGAGAGCGGGCTGCAGGTGGGCCACATCGGCGGCTCCGAGGTCAAGTTCACCCAGGGGGCGGCGCTGGACCTGCTGGCGCGCGGCGCCGTCGCCGACCTGGTGCGCTGGCGCGGGCCGATGCCGCGCTTCGTGGAGCAGGACGCCGACCTGCGCGGCTACGCCCGCGGCAGTGCGGTGTTCTACGACGACCGCATGGTGGTGGCCGACTGGGTGGCGGTGCGGGTGCGGCGCAGCGTGGGCCCTGACTTCGACCTGCTGGCACGCGCCCTTACCGCACCGGCCCGCTTCGCCGCCGGCGCCGAGCGCACCTTCCGGCCCTGGCAGCTGCCGGTCGGGGACGCCATGGCCACCCTGGCCGCCGCACCCTGCAGCGAGCTGTACCCCGTGGCGCTGGCGTTCCCGCTGCAGGTCGGCGCCACACCCTGGCACCTGATCGCGGCCCTGGGCGGACTGTGCAACGTGGACGGAGCGGCTCCCGCCCGTGCCTTCGGCTGGCAGTGCCCGCGCCGCCTCACCGCCAGTCACGACCTGCGCGTGGCCCCGACGGTGCCCGGCACCGAGTATGGTTTCTGGATTGCATGTACCTGGCTCCCCACCGCCGACACTGCCGCGGCCGAAGCGGCCGCCCTCCACCTGCGCGACGAGTTCCAGCAGCCGGCGCACCTCATGCCGCACCGCGGCAGCCTGGTGCGCTTCGATGCGAGGCAGGAACGACCGGCGGCGCAGTTGGCGCTGGCGGGTTGCTTCGACCGCGGCCTCGGCGCCTACCGGCTGCTGGCCGAGGCCGGTGCGGTGCGCATCACCTTCGACCCGGGGGCAGTTCGCCGGCACCGGCCGGTGTTCCTGGTGGAAGGGGTGGCAGCGGGGGCGTCTTCCGAAGTTGTCTGCACCGCGGACGGCAGCCAACTGGAACCGGGAGTCGACTACCGCTGGCAGGAGTGGCCGGCCGCCGCCGCCGCCGCCGTATTGGTACAGCTTCGCCATGACGTGACGGCGCCCGTCACGCTGGAGTTGAGTTGTGTACCCGCGGCCGCAGCGGTATCATTGCGCAAATGACCACGGTTCAGATCGGCACCGAGCAGCGGCGCTGCGTTCCGTTCACGGCGAGTGACGACCTGGTAGATCGACCGCGTGATCTGCGTGCACGCGCGCGCGAGGACGGCTACGTCTTCATTCGCGGGCTGGTGCCGGAAACCGCGATCAGGCAGGTGCGAAGCGACATCACCGCGATTCTCGATGGCGTCGGCTGGCTCGACGCCGGCAGCGCGCCGTTCGACGCCGTTTCCACGCAGCAAGCCCGGATCATGGGTGCGCCGGAGTTCATCCCCATCTACGACGCCATTCAAAAGCTGGAATCGTTCCACTCCATGGCGCACGACCCCGCGTTGCTGCAGGTGGCGGAGGCGTTGCTCGGCGCACCCGGCATGCCGCAGCCGAGCGCTATCGCGCGGGTCTTGTTTCCGAACAAGCTGGAGTACACCACGCCCCCGCACCAGGACTTCATTCTGGTACAGGGCACGCCCGAGGTGTGGACCGCGTGGATCCCGCTGGGGCCCTGTCCGGCGGAACTCGGCGGGCTGGCGGTGCTGCGCGGGTCCCATGAGCGCGGCATTCTGCCGGTGCACGAGGCAACAGGAGCGGGCGGCCTCAGCGTGGAGTCCGACTGGCTCGACGGCGAATGGAGGTCCGGTCCGTTCGCGCCGGGTGATACCCTGTTCTTCCACAGCAAGACCGTGCATCAGGGGCTGCCGAACCTCTCCGGCGACCGCATCCGCCTGTCGGTCGACTACCGCTACCAGAAGCTGGACGCCAAGATCATGGACAAGAACCTCGGCGTCCATCAGGGCCGGGTTACCTGGAAAGAGGTGTACGCGGGCTGGAAGTCGGACCGGTTCCAGTACTACTGGGAAGGCCACCGGCGCGAGGTGGTGGAGAGGGAGCCGGCGACCGAGTACCGCGGCTGAGCAGTTCGCGCGCGTACTCGCCCGGCCTAACGGGCGCCGGCCAGCACCGGCTGCGCCAGCTTGCTCTGCACCTCGTAGATCGAGCCGCGGCGCTCGTGGGAGGGGAGCGGAATCCGTACCGGCGCCGCCTCCATGCGCGGCGTGAGGGTGGGTGATCCGCGCAGGATACGAGCGTTGAACGCTTCCAGGTCGGGCATGTTGACCAGCGGCCAGGCATCGATGGCGCACATTTCTAACAGCAGCAGGCGGCGCGGCCGCGGCGACCGGTTGGGCACCGATCCGTGCGCGGTGCGTACGTGGTGCAGGCTGATGCCGCCGGCCGGCACTTCGAGCTGCACCATCTGCTCGCGGTCCACCTCGCTGTCGGTGATGGCGCCCACGAAAAAGCCGTCCTGGTGATGGTCGTACACCGGGCCGCGGTGGCTGCCGGGCACCACCAGCATGCCGCCGTTCTCCTCGGTCATGGCATCGATGCAAACGCCCACCGCCAGGATGTCGTCATTGGTGTGCGGATAGAACGCCCAGTCCTGGTGCCACTCCACCGGGCTGCCATAGCCCGCCGCCTTCATGTTGAGCTTGCTGCTCTGGTAGCGTACGCCGGGACCGATGAGCTGCTCGACGATGTCGAGGATCGTCGGGTGGCGCAGGGTACGGGCGTAGACTTCGTGATGCAGGTCGGGGGACTTGATGCGCCGCACCCGCGGCTCGGCCGCCGAGTGACCGGGCTCGAGATCGTAGACGTCGGTATGCGCTTCCACGGTACGACTGGCTTCCACCATCTCGGCGGTCACGCGCTGCAGGTCGGCGACCTCCGCGGCGCTTAGCACGCCGGGAACCGCCAGGTAACCGTCGTCACGATATGACTGCACCTGCTGTTCATTCAGCATAGCGCTCCTCCACTCCGTCCAGGCTCAGACGAGCATCGTACAAGCGCGCAGCCGAGTCAATTGCCCCTGGTCCGAACCCCCGAGGTACACTGTCGCCGTCGTGTCCTCCCATACCGCCGGGGCTGCTGCGCTGACTGTCGCCGCGCTCCGCCAAGCCGTCGCCGACCGGCGCCTGCACCCACAACCGCCGGCGCCGCTGTCCGAGCACGCCGCGGTGGCCTTGCTCTTCGCCGGCGCCGACGGTGAGCTCAGCCTGTGCTTCATTCAGCGCGCCACCCATCCGCGCGATCCCTGGTCCGGTCAGATGGCGCTGCCGGGTGGCCGCGCCAGCGCCGCCGACCGGGACCTGCGGGACGCCGCGGTGCGGGAGACGCGCGAAGAGGTGGGACTGCGGCTCGAGCGGTACGAATACCTTGGAGCGGGCCCAGCCATTCCCCTGGTCAGGCATGGCCGACCTACGGCGGGCACGGTGGCGCCGTTCGTGTTCTACGCCGGTGCCGGGCTGCCGGCGCTGAAACCGGACCCCAAGGAGGTGAGGGCGGGCTACTGGATCGCGCTCGCTCACCTCCGCGATCCACGCCACCGCGCTACACTGGAACGCGTGGCGGACGGCGGCCCACGCCGGCTGCCGGCGATTCGCTTCGGACGCCAGCTCATCTGGGGCATGACCTGGCGCATGGTCACGGGCCTGTTGGATCGTGCCGGCGACGCCGGCGACGCGGCGCCTTGACCGTGGTCATGGCGTCACCTACCATCCCCACCAACGACCGATGGTGACCGAGCGGGACATCTATCTCTTCGATCTGCGCGGCTTCCTGGTGCTGGAGGAAGCCCTGTCGCAAGCCGAGGTCCGTGAATTGAACGACTGCCTGGACGCGATACCGCAGTTGGCGGTGGGCGAGTGGTACGGCTACGTGCACGCTCACAGCTACGGCGACCGCGACGGCCTCAATTACCAGCAGATCTACGAAGCGGGAGCGCCGTTCGAGCGGCTGATCGACCATCCTTCGTGGTTCGACAGGGTGCGTCATTTCATGGGCGGCGAAGGCAGCTTCGACGAGCACCACGGGCCGCTGTTCATCGACGAGAACTTCGTCAACTTCCGCGGCCCCGGCGAGGCGATCGGCCTGCACAACGGCGGCCATCTGGGCCTGAGCCGCTGCCAGTTCCGGGTGCTGGGGGGCAGGTTCCACTGCAACCAGATCAACGTGCTGGTGGCGCTGACCGAGATCGGCCCCGGAGACGGGGGCACGGTACTGATTCCCGGCTCTCACAAGAGCAATTTCGAGCATCCCGAATTCCGCCGCTACTCCATGGGCGCCGACGGACGGCCTTCCGCGGCCGAGATCGAGGGCAGCGTGGAGGTGCACCTGCGTGCCGGCGACGCGCTGCTGTTCGTCGACTGCTGCACCCACGGCTCGGCGCCGCGCACCAATCCCGGCGAGCGCCGCATCGTGGTGAACCGCTACGGGCCGTCGTGGGGCAACTTCCGCTTCGGCTATCAGCCCTCCCCCGAGCTGCTGGCACGCCTGGCCCCGCAGCGGCGCAGCATCGTCTGGCCGCAGCAACGCCTGGAGCGCACCCCGAACCGCCTCGCCGAGAGCACGGCCGGCTGACGGCACCTCCCGGCGCGAGACTCCGGCGCCCCGGCCGCGGCCGTCATCCGGCCGCGAGGCGCTTGATGCGGGCGACGTTGGCGGCGAGGCTGTCCGCGGCGGTGAACAGGCCGGCGGTGCCGAACACGAACACGTTGGCGCCGGCGGCGCGGTAGCGGGGCAGCAGTTCCTGCGACACCCCGCCGTCGATGATGATTTCGACCGCGGAGCGGCCGTGCGTCTCCAGCAGCCGGCGCAGCTCGGCGATGCGCTCCGCGAAGCGGGGCAGGGGAGGCTGGCCGCTGGTCCCCGGCGCGTAGGCCATCAGCAGCACCGCGTCGACGTGCTCCAGCAGCGGCTCCAGTGCGGCCAGCGGCGTCAGCGGCCGCAGCGCGATCCCGGCCCGCGGCGCGTTGCCGGAAGCGGTACGGACGGAACGGATCCGGTGCAGCACCGTGTAGGCGTCGGCTGGCGCTTCCAGGTGAAACGTCACCAGCGTCGCTCCGGCGGCGGCCACCGGCTCGATCCACGGCAGCGGGTCGCTCACCATCAGGTGCGCGTCGACCGGCGCGGGCAGCGCGGCGGTGATGCGGCCGAGCAACTCCGGATGCAGGCCCAGGCGCGGCACGAAATGGCCGTCCATCATGTCGAAGTGCAGGGCGAAGCCGTTCTCGGCCAACAGCGCCAGGTCGCGCTGCAGATGCAGCGGGTCGGCGCAGATCACGGATGCGCTGAGGGTGATGCGGGATGCCATGGGCGTTACTCCAGATTGGTGTGTCGCGCGGCCAGGTCGCCGGCGCTCTGTCCGGTCCGGGCCATGAGCAGCAGCACCACCGACTCCAGCAGCAGGAACAGGCACTGCTCGAACAGGGTCTTCATCGGCTGTGCCGAGACCGGCGCCGCGGAGGCGTCCGCCTGCAGCGCCGCCGGTGCGTGCAACAGCACCACCAGCGCAGCGGCGCGTCCCACCGTGGAGGCGGGGCTGGCGGTGATCGCGGCGATGGTCGCCCCCTGCTCGCGCGCGCGGCCCGC
The DNA here is from genome assembly GCA_047515735.1 of Spirochaetales bacterium. Lineage (GTDB taxonomy): Bacteria > Spirochaetota > Spirochaetia > SZUA-6 > Bin103 > Bin103. The sequence goes on from JAKZWC010000031.1 coordinate 8,870, forward strand.
CAGGGCACACACCGTGGCGGTCTCCCCGGAGGAGGATGCCACCAGCAGCAGGTCGCCGGCGGCGACCGGCGGGCAGCCGAGCGCCCCGGCCAAGTGGGCGTCGCAGCCGAGATGTCCCAGCCGCATGCAGAACGCCTGCATCACGATGCCCATCCGTCCCGCGCCCACCAGGATGATCCGCCTGGCGCTCACCAGCGCCTCGACCAGCACCCGCACCTGCTCCGGATCCACCCGGCGCAGACCTCGGTCCAGTTCCTGCAGGATCAACTCGCTGGCGCTGCGGAAGCCGTCGGCGGGGATTGGGTTCACGGCGGCGGCCGCCTAGAAGCGCCCGATCTGAGCGGCCCCGGGGTCGCACGCCGCCACGGTGGCATCGAAGCTGCGCTGGGTGAGGGCGGCCCGCAGCGCGGCCGCGCCCGGCTGCTCCCAGAGGTTGTCGATCTCCTGCGGATCGGCCTCCAGATCGTACAGCTCGCCATATTCCACACCGTGGTAGTTCACCAGCTTGTAACGTTCGTCCCGGTACATGGTCCCCCAGCATGACGTGTGGCGCCGCGGCTCCTGCGGCAGGTACATGTTGAGAGCGTCGTAGTACTCGCAACGCGCGAACGGGCGGTGCCGGGCCGGATCGGCGGCCCCGGTGAGGATCGGCACCAGGGAGCGGCCGTGGGTCCAGCCCGGCTCCACACCCGCCAGCTCGGCCAGCGTGGGCGCCAGGTCGGTGAGCTCCACCAAGCCGTCCGCCACCAACCCACCCGGGAACACTCCGGGCCACGACACGATCAGCGGCACCCGCACCGCGCCCTCGTAGAAGCGGCAACCTTTCCCGGTCAGGCCGTGGTCGCCGAGCATCTCGCCGTGGTCGGAGGTGAAGATCACCACCGTGTCGTCACGCTGGCCCGCGGCTTCCAAGGCCTCGAGCATGCGCCCGACCTGCTGGTCGATCAGCGTGACCATGCCGTAGTAGCTCGCCTTCTGTTGGCGCTGCCGCTCGCCGGGCGGCTGCGGCTCGCTTTGGAAGAAGGCGTCCTGCAGCCGCTCCTGCGTCGCGGCGTCACGCTCCGTGTAGATCGCGGGTGGCAGCGCACGTTCATCGTAAGGGCGCTGATAGGAGAGGGGAGCGTCGAAGGGACCGTGCGGATCGAAGATGTTGACGCTCATCAGCCACGGCCCGCTGCGGCGTTCGCGCATGAAGTCGATGGCGCGGTCGGCACACCAGGCGGTCTGGTGCAGTTCCGCGGGAACATCCGGACGGTAGCGGGCGCCGCGGTTGCGGGCGTCGTCGACCACGCTGGTGTCGAGCACCTCGTCCAGCCGTCCGGTCTCCTGCAGCCAGGCGCTGTAGGCGTTGCCGCGGCCCACGAACTGAGTGGCGGACACGCTGTAATCGAACACCCGGTAGCCGTCGTCGGCGCGGGCTTCGACCCCGGTCCAGGCCGAGGCGAGGTGCAGCTTGCCGGCCAGCCCGCAGTCGTACCCGACGTCGGCGAGACGGCGGGTGATCAGCCGCACCCGCTCGTTGGCCGGAAAGTAGCTGTTGCCGTTGCGGTTCACGTGCACGGTATTGGGGTAGAGACCGCTCAGGAAGCTGGCGCGGCTCGGCTGGCACACCGGGCTCTGGCAGTAGGTGCGGCTGAAGGCGACCCCCTCCGCGCACAGCCGGTCGAGCACGGGTGTATCGATGTGCCGGTTGTTCAGGCAGCCGATGGTGTCGTAGCGCTGCTGATCGGTGCAGATCCAGAGGATGTTGGGGCGGCGTCTCACGTTGCGCGCAGCGTACCAGACACTGCCGAGATAGGGGAGGGTACGTCCTCGGCGGCATCGTCGGTGAGCGATCGCTCCCTGTTGCCGGCTGTCATCCGGTTACCAACTGACGCAGCCTATCGACGAAGTAGCGGGCGCTCGGACAATGCGGGTGCTGAGCTGCGCGATATACGTCAAACCGGTAACGGCGCACCATCTTCCTGGCAAATATTGCCTTGCTTTTTCCAGGCCCTCTCCGCTTCCTTTCGCGACTCACCTCCTTCAATCGATCCCACGATGTCCTGGTAGGTAGCTCCGGCTTGGATTCATAGAAGGTCGGATCATCCAGCCACGTCCTCATCGCCTCCGTATCAGCCAGGAACCATGATTCGATCGCCTGTTTCGCGATTGCAACAAGATCGATTCCCTGAGAGCCAATTATCTCCTTTCGCTTCCCGATACATGGTGCGCAGATATCGGGATCGAGATCTGCCAGCACGACCACCCTATTCGGTGTTTCCTGAGTTCTAAGCCGGTTGACGTGGAGTTCAATATTGCGACTACATTGTCCCCCGTTCCCACCGGCATTTACTACCGGGTCAACGACTCTCAGTTTACTGCGTTGCTGTAGCGAGTTGCGAAAGAGCGAACTGCTCACCAGTGCTGCTTCGGAGTCACCCTCTACGACAAACCCCACGGTTACCAAGGCAGTCCACCGTTCAGGAGGTTTGTCAACCACGCCTCGTCAACGGTCAACGGAGCGAGATCACGCTGCTTCAGATTTCCACTGTCGGCGCGCTTCATGGTCGTGCGCCCATCCACCTTGTCCACTAGCACAAGCTCGCTAAGCGCAAGCGCTCGAACCACCGATTCGCTATGGGTTGTCAGCCAGATGGGACGTTCGGACGATGCCTGCTGGCGCATGAGATCAACCAGCTCACGGATAGCCTTGGCGTGCAAACCTCGTTCCGGCTCTTCGATCAACGTCATCCCAAGCCCTGCTGGAGCTCCGACCACTGCTACCAGTATACAGAGGGCGTATACCGTGCCGTCGGAAACGAGGTGTGCAGGGAACCGTTTCGCAGACCCGGTCTCCTTGAACAGAAGGGCAGTACTGTTGTCCGTTTTTCGTTGCCGTGTCTGAATCGTGGCGACTCCCGGAACGATCATCTGCATCCAGTCGAGGATATCTGCGGAGGCCTCGGGGTCACCCTCCAGACGCCGCAGGACACTCGCCAGATTGCCGCCGTTGCTGGATAGTCGTGTCGCATCGACGTTGATCATGTCCGTCGTCTTCGCGTCAACGGGGTCGATCCGATAGAGGTTTAGATGCTGCAAAAACCTGGTGAGCTTGTTTTCGGGCACGAGCGACAGAGCAGAGTAGACATCCGGGAACCCGTGGATCTCAGGTTTCCCGTGCAGACGAATGAAGCCGCCGCGTTTCTTGCGGGAAATCACTCGGTCGCCGTTGATGCTCAAAAACTCCTCTGGTACCGGTTCTTGATAGAGGCCGTAAACTCGCAGAGAGTAATTGAACACCGACACCCGTTCTTGTTCGTCGACAAACTCACATCCGATGTTAAAACTGAACTGACCAGACGCTGCTGCCTGACGCTTTCGGGAACGGATATTCTGGATGCCGCCATGTTTCTGCAAGGCGGCTTCTATTCCGTGGCGGATGAAGACACTGACAAAGTCGAGGGCATCGAAAAAGTTGCTCTTGCCCGATCCGTTCGATCCGGCGAATACCGAGAACGGTGAGAGATCCTGTATCCGCAGCGAATCGATGCTCTTGAAGTTTCCGATCTCCAAGTTCCGAATGCTGTTCTCGGTCATAACCCTAGGTCCACAGGTACTGTCGCAACCTGGAGGGAAATCTGTAATTACTCTGGCCTTGGTCCATTGTGTGTAGCCGGCTCCATGAGGCCTGGCCACGTACCGGGAACGCCGGTACACAGGTATCGCGGCAGCCCGTTCGATGAGTTGCTGTTTGAGTCCAAGTCACAAAAGTATACCCAATTCGGAATGTACATCAATCATAGTTGGATCTGTCGGCCTACGGAATAGCCTCTGATCGACTGCGGTGACGAAGCACCCAGTACTGTCACCTGCGGCATGGGTCCAAGTCGCGTGCCGGAACATTCGGTTGTCGCCGAACCGACGGGCTAGGACTGGCGCGACGCCCGCGACCTTGCGCGACGTGGTACGCTGGGTGGCAACCATGACGACCTCTCTTACTGCCGAACAGTTGTGCGCGCGAGCGGCCGGCCTGCCGCGCGTAGCCCTGGCCCATCTGCCGACGCCGCTGGAGGAACTGCCGCGGCTGACGGAGCGACTGGGCGGGCCCCGAATCTTCATCAAGCGCGACGACTGTACCGGCCTCGCCTTCGGCGGCAACAAGACGCGCCACAACGAGTTCCTGCTCGGCCAGGCGCTGGCCGAGGGCGCCGACCTGGTGGTCTGGGGCGCCGGCGTGCAGTCCAACAACTGCCGCCAGACCGCCGCGGCGTGCGCCCGGCTCGGCCTCGACATCCACCTCGTCCTGGCGCGCGGCGAGAGCAGCACCGAGCTGCAGGGGAACCTGCTGCTGGACCACATCGCGGGGGCCAGCTACGAGTTCGTGGACGCCACCATCGGTCCGGAGCTGGATGAGGTGATCGCGGAGCGCGCGCGGCGGTTCCGGGCCGCGGGCCGGGTGGTGTACGAGCACTCGCGCGCGCTGTGGGGGCGCGCGGCGGTGAGCTATGTCCTGGCCATGGCCGAGATCGACGATCAACTCCGGGAGCGGCAGGTGACCCCGACGGCGGTATACGTCAGCGCCGGCGGCGCGACCGGGGCGGGCCTGACCCTGGGAGCCGCCCTGCTCGCCACGCGCTGTGCGGTGCACAGCGTTCTGCCGATCCGCTGGCCCTGGGACGAGGCTGCCGGTATCGCCGAGCTCGCTAACGACGCGGCACGGCTGCTCGACCTGTCCGCCGACGTGGCGCCGGATCAGGTACTGGTCGACGACGGCTACGTCGGTTCCGGTTACGGCCGCGCAACTGCCGACGGTATGGAGGCGCTGGCCCTGTTGGCGCGACTGGAGGGAGTGCTGCTCGACCCCGCCTACACCGCCAAGGCGATGGCCGCGCTCATCGCCGCCGTGCGCGCCGGCTGCTACCGGGCCGATCAGGCGGTGGTGTTCGTTCACACCGGCGGCACGCCGGCACTGTTCGCCTACGCCGGTGCGCTGGAGCAGATGCTCCCACGGGTAGTTCACGCGCCCGGCCCCGGTGCTTGACGGCGCTGCCGGCGGCGCGCGGGCCACGGTCGCGTTTGACTTCGAGCCTGCCCGGCGGTACGTTGCCGATGCCTGCCGCGAGCCCGTGACGCGGTGCCGATAGCACGGCCCGCAGGCCAGGATTAACCTTGTCAACTTCCTGCTCCTCACTTGCCGCAGTCGTGCTGTTCCTGTTCGCAGCGCTGCCTGGAGTCGGTCAGACGCTGCCGGGATCCGGCGCCCTGCCGCTGCGCTCGGCGGTCGAAATCGCGCTGGCCAACAGCGCCCGGCTGCAGGCGGCCCGTTCCGCCGTGACCATCGCCGAGCTCCAGATTCGCGAGGCGTACAGCGGGGTGTATCCCCAGGTCTCGGTGGAGGCGTCCTACCTGCGCACCCTCGGCGCTGCCGAGCAGATCGTGAGCGATGGCGTAACCAGCCAGCGGGAGCCGCAGCAGGGCACCCTCGACAACAACTGGTCCGCGTCGCTCAAGCTGAACCAGACGGCGCTCGACTTCCGCGTGTTCACCGGCCTGGATGCCGCCCAGGGACTGCGCGGGCTGCGTGGCGAAGAGCTGCGCGGCGCCGCCCAGCAGGTAGTGGACCTGGTGCGCCAGCGCTACTTCGATGCCCTGCTGGCCCAGGAGCAGGAGCGCCTGATCGAGCACAGCAGCGCGCGTCTGGAGCAGACCCTCCGGGAGACGCAGGCGCGCCAGCGCGAGGGGTTTGCCAGCGATGACGAGCTGCTGCGCCTGCAGGTGCAGCTCGCCAATCTGGAGGCGAACCTGCTGTGGGCCCGGAGCCGCATCGCCGCGGCGCGCGGCGCGTTATTGGTGGCCATGGGTGCAGACCCGCTGCAGGCGCCGCAGTTGCAGGGAACGCTGAGTGAGTTCCGGCTGGCGCCTGACGCGATCAACAGCCCCGCCAACGCGGATCTGCTGGCAGTTTCCGGCGCCGGTGCGCTGGCGGCCGCCGGCACCGAGCAGCTCCTTCACATCGCCATGACCAGCCGCTCCGACCTGCGGCAATTGCGCGCCGTCCACGCTCTCGGCGAACTGCAGGTAAAGGTCCAGCAGGCGGCGTACCTTCCTACCATCCGCGCCTTCGGCAGTGTCGACTTCAGCACCGCGGACCAGGATGACGACGAGGAGTTCGGCCGGCCCGGAGGCTCCCCTGCGGAGTACTCCCAGTGGCGGGTATCCGCCTCCGCGGGACTGGCGGTGCAGTGGCAGATCTTCAGCGGCTTCGCCCGCGACGCGCGGGTGGCGCAGCGGCAAGAGGAGCTGCGCCAGACCGCGGCTCGGCTGCGCCAGGCGGAGCGGGAGATGTTGCACCAGGTGCACACCCTGGTCGGCTCGCTGCAGGCGGCCCGCGCCCGCGCCGCGAGCCGGCTGCGGGCAGTCGAGCAGGCGGGGAAGAGCTACCAGATCGCCGCCGCGCGCTACGGCGCGGGAGTCGGCAGCCAGCTTGAGATCTCGGCGGCCGAATCGGTCCTGCTCGAGTCGCAGTTCAACTACGCCGAGGCGGTGCACGAATACCTGGCGACCGCCTCCCAACTGGAGCTGGCGGTGGGCCGGGTGCCGCTGGTCGATAGCGCCTACCCGGCGTTGGTACCGTAGCCGATGAGAACGACGCTCTACCGCCGCCTGGCGCTTGGTGCCGCGCTGCTGCTGGTGCTGACGGCCGCGGAGTGCAACCTGGTGCCGGGACGCGAGCGGCAAGCCGTGGCCGAGAGTGCCGCCGGCGAGGACGGCGCGACGCGGGTGCGGCCCGCCTTCACGCTCGGGGCGCGGGTGGTGAACGCCGAGGCGGCGCCGCTGGTGCCGTCCACCTTCGTGCAGTACATCCGCGTGGTGGGCGAGGTCGAGGCGCTGCACGACGTCACCGTGTCGGCCGAGGAGTCGGGTACCATCGCCGCGTTCCTGGCCGGCAAGGGCGAACGGGTGGTGCGCGGCCAGCCGGTGACCCGCATCAGCTCCGAGCTGCTGGATGCCCAGGTAGAGGAGGCACGGGCAATTGCCGGCGTGGCGGCGGAGCGCTTCGAGCGCCAGCGCCGGCTGTGGGAGCAGCGCATCGGCACCGAGATCGGGCTGCTGGAGGTCAAGTCACAGGCCACTTCCAGCGCTGCCCGCCTCAAGGTGCTGGAAACGCGAGCGGCGCGTACCGTGGTGACCTCGCCGATCACCGGAGTCTTCGACGAGCAATACGTGGAGGTGGGGGAGCTGGTGGCCCCCGGAACGCGGCTGCTGCGCGTGCTGGCCACCGACCGGGTCAAAGTGGTGGCGGGCATTCCGGAGCGTTACGCTCTGGCGATCGAGCCGGGAGCGTCCGCCCTCATCACCTTCGACGTGCTGGAGGGGCGCGAGTTCAGCGGCGTCATCGAGTTCGTCGGCACCAGCGTCGACCCGCGCAGCCGCACCATACCCATCGAGGTCATCCTCGACAACTCCGAGCGTCTGATCCGCCCGCGCATGGTGGCCAACGTACAGGTGGAGCGCATGCGCCAGGAGCAGGTGATCGTGGTGCCGCAGGATCTGGTGCAGCGCACCGAGGACGGATTTCAGGTGTTCGTGGCCGAGCAGACCAACGATAGCGTCACCGCTCGCGCCAGGGCCGTGGAGCTCGGGCAATCGTATGCCAACCAGGTGGTGATCACCGCCGGCCTGGACGCCGGCGAACGGCTGATCACCGCCGGCCACCGCCAGGTGGACGACGGCAGCATGATCCGGCTGATGGAACGCTAGCATGGAGCGGGTTGCGGATACGGCGCGGGACGGCACCGGGGCCGAGCCGCGCGCCGCCGGCCGGCTCAAGGAGTTCGCCCCCAGCTCCTTCGCCATCCGCCATCCGACCAGCGTCGTGGTGCTCACGCTGATCCTGATCGTCGGCGGCTTCGTCTCCTACTTACGGGTCCCGCGCGAGTCGATGCCCGAGATCGTGATCCCCAACATCATCGTCAACACGGTATATGGCGGGGTGGCGCCGGGCGACATCGAGACATTGGTCACCAGGCCGCTGGAAGATGAACTGAACACCATCGCGGACGTGAAGACCATCTCTTCCACTTCGCGCGAAGGGTTCTCCAGCATCGACGTCGAGTTCGAAGCCGGCATGGACATGACCGAGGCGTTGCAGCGGGTACGGGAGAAGGTGGATCTGGCCAAGGGGGAGCTGCCCTCATCCGCCAACGATCCGCAGATCCTCGAGATCAACACCTCGCAGTTTCCCATCATGCAGGTCAACATCGCCGGGCCCTACAACCCGGTGCGGCTGCGGGAGGTGGCAGAGGAGCTGCAGGAGCGTATCGAGCAGATTCCGAGCGTGCTGGAGGTACGGCTGTCGGGCGGACTCGAGCGCGAAGTGTTCGTGGACGTCGACCTCGCCAAGTTGAAATTCTACGGCCTCACCTTCGAGGACGTCGGCGACGCGGTCCGGTTCGAGAACGTCACGGTACCGGGAGGCTCCATCGACGTAGGGAACCTCAAGTACCTGGTGCGGGTGCCGGGCGAGTTCGAGGCGACCGCCGACATCGCCGACATCGTCATCGAGACCCGCGACGGCCGCCCCGTCTACGTGCGCGATGTGGCGCAGGTGGACTTCGGCTTCAAGGAGCGCGACAGCTTCGCGCGGCTGGACGGCATTCCGGTCATCTCGCTGGCCGTGGTAAAGCGCAGTGGCGAGAACATCGTCGAAACCGCCGAAGCCGTACGAGAGGTGATCGCCGCCGCCCGGCCGACGCTTCCCCCGGGAACCGTGATCAAGCTGGCCTCCGACCAGTCGGAGGACATCCGCGGCATGGTGAGCAGCCTGGAGAACAACATCATTTCGGGCC
>JAKZWC010000032.1:0-3199 GCA_047515735.1 Spirochaetales bacterium
GTGTACAACCGCGCCGTGCTTTCGCTTCACCCCTGCCTGCCGCAGTGCTTTGAGCACCGTCGCCGGATTTACCGTCAGTTCAGTCCGCCGCGTGAACTCGGCGGTCACTTCATCAAGCGTCGCATTGGGTTGGGCAGTGACGATCTCGCGCAGGATTTCGCGCCCCGCTCCGCGTGGAAGGGCTGGGCCGAATGGGCCGGCCTCCAGGGCACCAGGTGTTGTCCGCCGATCCGGTGCACGTAGCCGCCTACCTTGCCGAGCGCATCGAGCAGGGCGCCGCGGCCTCCACCGTCCGCACCATCCGGGCTGCCATCGGCGCAGCTCACCGGGACCAGGGTGCCGGCGATCCCACCGTCCATGATGGCGTCCGCCGTGTTCTGCAGGGCCTCACCCGTCAGGCAGTCGGACGCGGGCGCGGCCAGGCGCGGGGCGCTCGAAAACCGACCAGGCCGGCACCGCGGCGGACGTGCGCTACCTCAAGAACGGCTGCGCCGTGGCGCTTCGCCAGCTCCGCGACCGGTCAGGGCTGCGTCCGGACGCGACGGCGCCGGTGCTCGGCGGTCTCAACGGCCAGTCCATCGCGCGCCGCCTACTAGCCGCTGCGGCCAAGTCCGCCGGCATCAAGGGGCGGATCACCGGGCACTCCGGACGCGTCGGCCTCGCTTCCGAATTGACGGCGCGGGGCGCCTCCACCACCGAGACGATGCCTGCCGGCGGCTGGAAAACCGCCCGCATGGTCGCCCACTACAGCGCCGCCGCCGCAGAGCAGGGCGCTGTCGCCAAGTACCTGTGATGAAGCTTGACGGGGCCCGTCAGGTCTCTAACCCACTGCGCCACGAGCGGTCTCGCCTCCACTTGTAACACTCGCCGCGCGCGCCTCCGCGATGATGATGTAGCCGGGTAGCCGCGACCAGAATCCCAGCGACAGCGCCGTACCTATCAGCACGCCCAGCCACCGCCAGAGTGACCATCGGTCCCGAATTACGAACACAACGCGTCGGTGCTCCGCGTTAATCTGCGCGAGCACGTGGTCCAGCTCACGGCCTAACGATTCCCCGGCGAACAGCCCGGCAAGCCCGCAGCGGAACACGGTCGCGTAGTGCGTTGTGTGCGGCGGTGGTCTGGGCGCGGAGTCCGGCTCCGGGTCCGGAGGGCGCCGCTGCTCCATCGACTCGGCGTCATCCTCGATTCGGCGGGCCGCCTCCTCCAGGTCGGCCTCTGCATCGTAGCGTGGTGACATAGCCCATACTTTATGCTGCCGGCGGCGCCGGCACCACCGAGACCATGCTTGCCGGCGGCTGGAAACCGCCCGCATGGTCGCCCACTACAGCGCCGCGGCCACCGCCGAGCAAGGCGCCGTCGCCAAGTACCTTGTTTCGCTCCTTGCCGCCGAAGTAGGACTCGTCCACATGAGGTAGATGCCGATGGCCCACATTTGGTAGCCCAGCTTGGACTTCCGCAGCGGTGTGCCTGTGGCCAGGTCAGAGAGCCATAATCCACAACCGGGTAAGCAATTAGGGTCATCGGCTTGTGCGCGAAGCCGACCAGCTCGTACCAGAACGCGCCGGCCAGCAGCGCTGCCCGCGCCGCGGCTTTGCCAAAGTGGCGCCGCGAAAAAAAGTACATGCCGGCAGGGATCGCCGGCGACAGTGCGCAGAACAGCAGCTTGACGGCGCCGACATACCACCACGAAGCCGGCAACATCACGCTGTTGCTGCAACGCCTGACCGAATTGTACCCTGTCGCGGCGCAAATCATGCGCCAGATCGACGCGGACGCTCCGGATCCACCGGCGCACGCGGGCATCCGCTTCGCCGACACCGGTAAACAAGACTAGTAGTCCAAAATCAGCATCCAGCCGGCCAACCCTGTGCACGGGTTTCATGGTCTCCGGCACTACGGAGCGACCGCGCCTAGTGGTCCGGTGAATGGCAGATCGCACAAGGGCGCGCCTCAGCCGATCCCGAGGCCGCCTTCCATTCCGATACCGCCCCCAGCTCGCCCGCCACGGAGAAGTGCGATCGCACAGCCAGTCGGCCTTCCCGGTAGGCCGCGCTGGTCGACTCGGTCGGCGAACGCGTCGACGATGGACCGATAGCCCCAGATCACGCCGCCCCACCAGTCGAACCACTTGCCGGCGACCAGGATCAGGAGCACGGTTGCCAGTTGCAACGGGATCAGGACGCGGAAGCGCGGGTTTCGCCACACGGCCAGCGCGCTGACCAGGCCGAGCAGCAGCACGGGCGAGAACCAGAGCAGGCCGCGTGCCGGGCTGAACAACAGCCCGGGCAGACTCTCCCACCAGGAGCTCTGCCACAGGTGGGCGGACGCCACGCATGCGCGCAGCGCCTGTTGGACCAAGGGCTGTCGTTCAAGGAGATCGGGGACCATCTCGGAAACTCACGCTAGGGCTTAGCAGGGAAGTCGCCGCCTCCCTGTCAGCCCTTTTTGTTTATTCCGTTTCAGTTTCCCTCTTGAACAGCATCCAGTAGTTTCCGAAAGGCACGTCCTTCTCAAGGACTTCCGCGATAGGGCTCTCTTCGAAGACTGGTGAAATCCGAATACCGCCGTCTGTTGTGCCTGGTGCGAATGCGACGCGCCCTACTCCATCAAAGTACGTCACAGGCTCGCTACCCGGCTCTTGTTCCTGCAGGCCCGTCAGGTTGACGCAGCGCAGTCGGAACGCGTGGCCGGCGTCGCTACATTTGTCGCGCTCGCGGTCGTCGGCGAAGCTGGGTAGGGGCGCCGCGTCCGTCGCCCTGCACCTGGTCAGCGTGGCGATCAGCACCGGCAAATTCTCCTCGGACCGCTCATCGGCGGTTCGGGTCGTTGAGGACGGCGGCGAGAAACTCCTTGTCCACCAGGTCGAGCAGGTCATAGCCGAGCAGGTACGACTTGTCCTGCGAGCTGAGATCATCCATGCGGTCGATCTCGTCAATCGGCCCGGAGACTTGCGCGGCGCATTCCCCAGGCCGGGCGGAATCGCGCTGCGCATGGCTGCTGACGCCGACCCCACCGATTCTCGGACATTGGGTTCGACGGCGGCGGAGCCGATGATAAGAGGTGAGGGTTTGCACATGAAAGAAGCATTGGCGTCGCCCGCGTGTTGTAGCCGGGTGTGGTGCTGGATGGTCGTGGGGGCCGTTCTTGGGTTTGGGTTGGCCGCTTGTGGGACCGCCGCCAACACGCCTGCGACGGA
>JAKZWC010000033.1:0-2575 GCA_047515735.1 Spirochaetales bacterium
GGCGAGGCGTGACAGCAGCACCTCCCGCACCGGCACTCCCAGGTCGTGGGAGAGACCGAAGTCCCCGGTCACGAAGTTCCTTACCCAGAAGAAGTAGCGCACGTAGGCGGGGCGGTTGAGGCCCCAGCGGTGGCGCAGCACTTCCTCCATCTCGGGAGTGACTTCGCGGCCCGCCCACTGCTGCCGCATCACGTAGGTGCTGGCGTAGTCTCCCGGTGGCAACTCGATGACGATAAAGGCGATCACCGAGATGGCGATGATGGTCGGCACCGCCAGCAGCACGCGGCGCACAATGTAGCTCAGCACGTCACTGGTACTCGCCAACGGAGCGCCGCCGAACGGCGCTCCGCTGACACTACGTCCCTAGTCGAGATACCACAGCCAGGGCCTGCCGTTATCCCCACGGTTCCACATGGCGAACTCGGTGGGAATGTTGCGCAACTCCGGATTGTAGGTCACGACGAATCCGCCCGGGCTGAGTATGCCTATCACCCACAGCGTGTCGGCCGCGATATCGGTGATGGTCTTGAACTGCGCCTTGCGCTCCTCGGCATCGAACGAGTTCAGGATCACCTGGTAGGCCTCCCACACCTGCAGCAGCTCGGGAATCGGCTGCTCGCCGGTCTCGCCGTTGCTGCGCAGCCACCAGTTCCACTGTGGCGCCCAGAACGTCACCGGACAAGGTATGCCGAGCTGGCAGGAGAACTGCGGGACGCCCTCGTTGCCGAACCAGGTGAAGCCGTTGATGAAGACGTCGATCTCGTTGTTCTTGACCAGCTCCTGGCCGTGGCCCCACTCGACCATGCGGATGGTGGTGAACAGGCCCACTTCCTTGAGGTTGTCGACGATGATCTCGGCGGTCTTGTCGAGCGCCCAGGGGACCATGCTGATCATGTTGAGCTCGAGGCGGGTGCCGTCGGGGCGCAGCCGCCAGTTGTCCGCGTCGCGCTTATCGAGTCCGGCGGCATCCAGCAGTTCGTTGGCCTTGGCCTGATCGAACTCGATGGCGGTGGTGCACAGCCGCTCGTTGTAGTAGGGGGAGCGCTCGCTCTCGCACGCCTGCTGCGGCTTCAGCATGCCGCTGTAGACCAGCTCGTTGAGCAGCTCGCGATTGATGGCGTGCGATACGCCGAAACGGAAATTCTTGTCCTGAAAGATCTGCCGCGTCACCGGATCGGGCGCGGTCAGGTTGAACTCGATGGTGGCCATGTTGTACTGCGAGTGCGCCCAGCGGGTGACCTTGATCTTGCCGCCCCTCTCCTCCTGCTTGGCCACCGGGAAGAAGTCCAGCGCGCCGGTGGCGAACATGTCGTCCTGGCCGGCTAGGGCGCGCAGCTTGGCGGTCTCGATATCGGCCACCACCTCACGCCGCACCACGTCGAAGTAGGGGAGCTGGTTGCCGACGATGTCCACGGCGTGGAAGTAGGGATTGCGGTGGTAGATCTCGGTCTTGGCCGGAGCCCCCTGAATCAGCACCCACGGCGTCATGACCGGCTTGTCGACGTTGGCGTTCTGACTCCAGCGGTTGGTCTTGTTCTCCAACAGGTCGACCCAGCCGGTGAATCCGCCCTCCTTGATGAGCGCGGCCAGTTCGTCCGCGTCCGCATGCGCGGGATGGAACTGCTTCAGGTACTCCTTGGGGTAGAGCGGCGGCAGGGTCATCAGATCCTCGACGTTCTCCTCCAGGTGGTAGGGAGCGTCGGCGACGATCTTCCAGGTGATGTCGTCCACCTTCTCGAACACCAGCGGCGCGCCGCCGGTCAGCAGCACGTAGTTGGTCTGGGGCTGGAACTCCTTGTTGTTGGCCAAGTCGTCGTACCAGAACATCACGTCATCGCTCGACCACGGCGTGCCGTCGGACCACTTGAGCCCCCTGCGCATGGTGATGACCCAGGTCTTGCCCCCGTCCGCCGACTCGAACGACTCGGCCAGGTTGGGAAAGATGTTCTGGGTGTACTCCTTCTCGGCGCTGATGAAGTGCTGCTTCTCGGCACCGGTCGGACCCATGTAGGGAGTCCAGGAGTTGAGCTGCAGGGTGCCGCCGTACTTGCCGATGCGCTTGTCCGTGGAGAACGGGAGCTGCACCAGCGGCTGCTCCGGAAGCCGTTCCTCCACCGGCGGCAGCTTGCCTTCGGCCACCAGCGCCGCGGTCATCGGCGACTCGTTGAATTGTGCGATGGTGCGGCCGGTGAGGCGTTCGAACTCCGCCACGGTGGCGTAGGTGTCACGGTCGAGGCCCGCGAACTCCGCCGCCGGCGCGGCAGCCTCCGGGGCGGCCGTGGATGCGGCGGCTTCGGTCCCTCCTGAGGCACCGGCCGCTACTGCAGCCAGCACCAGGAATGCCGACACGATGAGACAGATGCCTGCTCGGGATCGATTCATGGCGATCCTCCTCTGCTTTGAGCTACCTACCGCGTGGCAGGTGCGCCGCGCGCCACGGTTCCGCCGTGCATACGTGCAGCGTAAGTCCCTCATTCAGTACCGAACCGCCGCTCCTGTCAAATGCGTGTCACGCACCGCCCCGGCGTGGACCGCCGGCTACCCCACGGAGCTCGCGGCGGCGGTCTTGCTCCGT
>JAKZWC010000034.1:0-10354 GCA_047515735.1 Spirochaetales bacterium
CTGGTGGCGTTTGCCTTCACCTACCGCCTGTTCCTGCATCTGGCGGTGAAGCGTGGCGAATTGCAGAGTGACCGGGACGCGGTGCTCAGCCTGTTCTTCTGGGGAATCGTCGGCGTGCTCCTCGGTGGGCGTCTGTTCTCGGTGCTGATCTACGATCCTACCGGGTTCTACGCGCGCAACCCGCTGCAGATCGTGTTTCCGTTTCAACGCGTGGACGGCGCGCTGCGCTTCATCGGCCTGCAGGGCATGGCCTATCACGGCGGTCTGGTGGGCGCGGCAGTCGCCGTGGTGGTCTACTGCCGCGCGAAGCGACTACCGGTGTTGCACGTGGTGGACCTGCTGGCCGCGAGCGCACCCCTGGGATATACCTTCGGGCGGCTGGGCAACTTCATCAACGGCGAGCTGTACGGACGCATTACCAGCTCCCCCATCGGGATGGTCTTCCCCCATGCGCCGGAGTATCCGACCAGCGCACCGTGGGTCCGCGAGCTGGCCGAGGAGGCTGGCCTGGCGAGCGCCGAGGGCGCGGCGCTGGTCAACCTGCCGCGCTACCCGTCCCAGCTCTTCGAGGCATTCTTCGAGGGCGTGTTCCTGTGGGCGCTGCTGTGGTTCGTGTTCCGCAGGTGGCGGCCGTTCCCCGGCTTCCTGGCGACGATGTACCTCATCGGTTATGGGGTGGCCCGCTTCGCCGTCGAATATCTGCGCGAGCCGGACGAGGGCCTGGGATTTCCCCTTTCCTTCGTACCGGTCGCCAACCCGGCGCAGTTCAGCCTGTGGAACTTCACCACCGGCCAGCTCCTGAGTGCGGCGATGATCGTATGCGGCATGGCGATGCTGATGATCCTCGCCAGCCATCCATCACCGGGGCAGCGCCGGCCGGGACGGCAGCGTTCCGGCAGCGAGGCGGAGCGCGGCAGCGCACGGCGCGCGATGCTGCGGCGCATGCACAAGAAGCTGCGCTGAGTCTGCACCGTCACGAGATCGGCACGGTCACGAGATCGGCACGGTCACGAGCACCGGGGATGGGCGATACTGGGATCGAACCAGTGACTTCTACCGTGTGAAGGTAGCACTCTACCGCTGAGTTAATCGCCCGCGGCGAACCGGACCAGAACGCTACCGTGGCGCTGCCGGACTGTCAACTGTCCGGGATCCGATCTCCCGGGTACGCGGGAACGGGCACCCGGCCGCGCGCCGGCTCCGCACCGATTCTGGTTGCGCCGAGGTAATGTGCTGCCTCGGATAGAGTTATTTGTTAGCGCCGGTTGACTTCGAGAGCGCTTGGCGGCATCATCGAAACAGCCGAACAACAATACATGAGTCGGCACGGTTACTCGGTGACACGGGAGACGATGAAAAGCGACGTCTCGACATCGCAGCACGGAATGTACGCCGCGACTCAGCCGGGTCGCGGTACCCGCAGCGCAACGCAGATAGAGCTGTTCCGCAAGGCGATCCACATGGCGATCGCCGTGGTGCCCACCATCGCCGCTCTGGATGTGCTGGCGGCCGCAGGCTTGCTGGGCGTGGGCATCGTGATCTACATCGCCGCCGAGCAGGCCCGGCTGGCGGGAACACGCGTGGCCGTGATCTCCGACATTACCGTGCTGGCGCTGCGCGAGCGGGATGGCCGGGGATTCGTACTCGGTCCGGTTACCCTCGGACTGGGTGCCATGCTGGCCTTGCTGCTGTACCCGGAGCCGGCCGCGTCGGTGGCCATCTATGCCCTCGCCTTCGGAGACAGCGCCGCCGCCCTGGTGGGTACCGCGTTCGGGCGCATCAAGATCCCGTACACCGGAGGCAAGAGCGTGGCCGGCAGTGCGGCCTGCTGTGCGGTGGTATTGGCGATCACCTTGCGCATGACCGGCGATGTCGCGGCGTCGCTGGCCGTAGCCGTGGCCGCCGCGTTGCTGGAGGCGGCGCCCACCCGCGACTACGACAATCTCATGCTGCCGGTCGGCGCCGGGCTCGTGGCCCATTACGTGCTGTAGCGTAGCGGGCGCAGCAACTCAACATTGACAGGGGCGGGCGCCCACCGGCAAGGTCACGCCATGGTAGAAATCCGCAACGTCGGCATCATCACCAGCGGTGGTGATGCCGGCGGATTGAACGGCGTCATCCGCGGCGCAGCCGGAATGTGTCAGCACCTGGGAATCGGCGCGTACGTCATTCCGAACGGTTACGCGGGTCTTTACAATCTGGTGGACCTCCCCCGTCTGGTGCGGCTGGACCGGGACCGGGTCGACCGTATCGACTCGACTCGTGCCGGCTCCGAGGCCGGCCACTCTCGAGTCAGGATTTCCAGGATCGACGATCCCGAGAAATATGAGCGCATCGGTCGCGGGCTGGCGCGGCACGCGCTGGATGCTTTGGTAATCTCCGGCGGCGACGATACCGGCGGCGTGGTGGTGGATCTGGTGGCGCACGGGATCCGCTGCGTGCACGCGCCCAAGACCATGGATCTCGACCTGCAAACCTACTCGGTGGGCGGCGATTCGGCGGTCAACCGGATCGCGCGCATGGTGCAGGACGCCAAGACTACCGGCACCACTCACAATCGCATCATGATCACCGAGGTGTTCGGCCGCTACGCCGGCCACACGGCGCTCCGCGGCGGGGTGGCGGCGGATGCCGACTGCATCCTGCTGCCGGAGGTGCCCGCCGATCTCGACATCGTCTACCGCCACGCCAAGGAGCGTCTGTTCCGCCGCGTGCGCGGCAGCGACGTGCACGCCGGTACCTATACCGTCGTGGTGGCCGAGGGCATGCGCGACGCCGGTGGCGCGGCGATGACCGACGCCAGCGCGGGAGTGGACGCCTTCGGCCACGGCAAGCTGGCCGGCGCCGGCAAGTACGTGCGCTCCGGGCTGGAGCAGCGCATCGCGGCCGACCCCGACACCGGTGCCTACATGCGCGCCACCGGCCAGTTCGTCGCCGGCATCTACGAGACGCCCGAGGTGCGCGAGCTGACGCCCAGCCACCTGGTGCGTGCGGGCGGATCGACCGCGTATGACGTCAACTTCGGCAAACAGATCGGCGCCGGGGCGGTAGCCGTGCTGGCGGCCGGCATCTCCGGGGTAACGGTAGCCGGCGGCGACCGCGGCGAGGTGCGCTACCTGGCGACCTCCGCGGCCATCAAGCAATGTCACGTGGCCCCGGCGACGGTGGCGTTCTACGAGTCACTCGGCGTGTGCTTCGGTCGTGAGCCGGTAGACCCCACCCTGCAGATGCGCGAGATCAGTGCCGTCGAGCAACGCTACCTGTAACGCTCGCGACCCGCGCTGCACCTTCCGGTCAGCGGCCCCCACGGTCGCGGCGGTGGAGGCCGTAGCAGCGCAGCGTAAGGGTCTGCGCCAGGCGGTCCGGCAGCAGGCGGCGGACGAAGCGGAGCGCGGGCGCCGCGCTGCCGCAGGCGACGATGGGCGCCGGGCGGCGTGTGGCCAGAACCTGAAGCACCCGCCGCGCCACGGTCTCGGGCGCCGGCGCCGCGGCCATCTTGCGGGCGCGGGCCGCTTCCACCCGGGCGTAACCGGCGCGGTATGCGGGGCCGGCCGTGCCGCTGCGCAGCGGCGTGATACGGGTGGCGATCTCGCCAGGCTCCAGCAACACCACTGCGACGCCGTGTCCCCACAGCTCGCCCCGCAACGCCAGGCTATAGGCGCGCAATGCTCCCTTGGAGGCCGCGTACACGGCATGGTACGGCACGGGGTACTCGGCGATGAGGGAGCCGATGTTGAGCAGATACGCCGGCGTGCCCTGGCCTGCATGGGTGCGCAGCGACGGCAGCAGGCACTGGGTGAGCCGCACCGCCCCCCACAGGTTGACCTCGAACACCTGCCGCGCCCGCTGCACCGGGAACTCCTCCGCGGGGCCGAGCGCGCCCACTCCCGCGTTGTTGATGAGCGCCGTCAGGGAGCCGGCGGCAATCTCTTCGGTGGCGGCCGCGAAACGCTCGATGGAGTGGCAGTCGGTCAGATCGAGACGCAGGTAGTGAACCGCGCCGCGCTCCGGGCCGGCGCTGCCGGCGGGTGGCTGCCGTACCCCCGCCACCACCGTGTAGCCGGCCGCGCACAAGGCGCGCGTGGTCGCCTCTCCGATGCCGCGGTTGGCGCCGGTAAGCGCCACGAACCGCTGCTGCTGACCGTTGTCGCCGGTGGTCATATTTCGCTGCCCCGGTGGCCAATGTACCGGCGCGTGCCCGCCTGTACACGCGGCACCGCGTGCCGCCGCGCACCATGAGGCCGGCGCAACCGGCGCCGGCCGGCAACCGGGACGCGGCCGGCGTCGGCGGGAATCGGGGCACGCCCGCGGTACGGGCCGAGCAGATCCGCATTGCGCTGCGCAAGGAGTACCCGGACACTCCCTGCCCCCTCAGCCATCGCAACGCCTACGAACTTCTGGTTGCCACCATCCTCTCGGCACAGTGTACCGACGCGCGCGTGAATGCCGTCACGCCGGCGCTGTTTCGCCGCTACCCGGATCCGGCGGCACTGGCCGCCGCTGACCCGGAGGAGCTGCAGCAATCGATACGCTCCACCGGATTCTTCCGCAACAAGTCCCGCAACCTGCTTGCCTGTGCGCATGCCATGGGGGGCCTCCATCACGGCAGCGTACCCGACTCACTCGAGACCCTGGCGGCGCTGCCGGGGGTCGGGCGCAAGACCGCCAACGTCATGCTCGCGCACTGGTTCGGGGGCCCCGCGGTGGTGGTCGACACCCACTTTCGGCGCGTTGCCCGGCGCCTTGGGCTGGCCACCGCTACCGATCCCGACCGGATCGAGGCGGAGATCCGCGCGTTGGTGCCGCCGCGGCACCAGACCGAACTGTCGGCGGTGGTCAATTATCACGGCCGGCGCTGCTGCGGCGCCCGCCGGCCGCAGTGCGAACGCTGCGTGGTAGCGGCACTGTGCCCCTACTATGCGGGCCTGACCTCTTGCTAAGGCACAGGTCAGGCCGCACATTGCGAGCAACCGCAATGCAACACGCTACCCACGATCCCGACCGAGACCCGATCGCCGCCCTGCAGGTGAGCAACGACCGGCGCATCCTGCTGCTGGTGATGGACGGGCTGGGCGGTCTGCCGCGCGCGCCCGGCGGCCCTACGGAGCTGGAGGCGGCGCGCACCCCGAACCTCGATGCCCTGGCTCGCGATGCGGAGTGCGGGCTGCACCTCCCCGTCGACTACGGCATCGCACCCGGCTCGGCGCCCGGTCACCTGGCCCTGTTCGGCTACGATCCGCTGCAGTACCCGATCGGCCGCGGCATCGTGGCCGCGCTCGGCATCGGTTTTTCGGTGCAGAGCGGGGATGTCGCCGTGCGTTTGAATTTCGCCACCCGCGACAGCTCCGGCGCCGTTACCGACCGGCGCGCCGGTCGTATCGCCACCGAGCTGTGCACCGAGCTGGCGGCGCGGCTCGACGGCATCGTCTTGCCCGGGGTGGAGGTGGCCGTGCGTCCGGTGCGCGACTACCGCGCCGTGGTGGTGTTGCGCGGCGCCGGTCTCAGCGACGCGGTAGCCGACACCGACCCTCAGGCCACCGGTGTCCCGGCACGTGAGCCGCGCGCCACGGCCCCGGAGGGGAAGCACACCGCCACCGTCACCGCGGCCTTCGTGGCCCGCGCCCGGGAATTGCTGGCCGCTGCCGCGCCCGCCAACGAGGTGCTGCTGCGCGGATTCGCCCAGCTCCCCGAGCTGCCGAGCCTCCAGCGCCGCTTTGGCCTGCGGCCGGTGGCCCTCGCGGTCTATCCCGACTACAAGGGAGTCGGCCGCCTGGTGGGGATGGACGTGATCGAAGGCCTGACCGACCTGGCGGCGCAGGGAGAGGCACTGGCGCAGACCTGGCCGGACCACGATTTCTTCTTCGTGCATCACAAGTACACCGACTCCGCCGGTGAGGATGGCGACTTCGATGCCAAGGTGGCGGAGATCGAGAAGGTGGACGCATTCCTGCCCGCGCTGCTCGCCGCCGGCCCCGACGTGGTCATCGTCACCGGCGACCACTCCACGCCGAGCAGCGCGCGGTCGCACACCGCACACCCGGTCCCGTTCCTGATCCACGCCGCCGGTGCGCGCTCCGACACGGTGCGCGAGTTCGGGGAACGCGCCTGTGCCGGCGGCGCCTGGGGGGTGGTGCCGGGGCGGGCGCTGCTGGCCATCGCCCTGGGTCACGCCGGCAAGGTGGCACGCTACGGCGCCTGAGGCCGCTGCCGGCGGTGCCGCCCGCGCGCCCGCCGGCGAGTTCGAGAACGACGACTTGCTCGCGGCCTACGAGACCGCGCGCCGGCCACGGTTCCGGGTATACGAGCCGCGGCAGCGGGTAGTGGTCCTCGGGGCGGCGGGCGCCGCGGCGGCCGACGTGCATCAGGCGGCCGCGCGCGCGGCCGGCGTACCCATCCGCCGCCGCCGCGGGGGCGGCGGTACCGTGCTTCTTACCCCCGGGCAGCTGGTGGTGGCACTGGTGACCGAGGTCGACCACCCCCACCGCAACCGCGCCTACGCCCGCGTCATCAACGACTGGTTCATCGATGCGCTGCGGCGCCGCGGCGTTACCGGGGTGGAACAGCGCGGGATATCGGACCTGGCCATCGGCGACCGCAAGATCGTCGGCAGCAGCGTGTTTCGCCGCCGCCGGGTGCTGTTCTTTCAGGCGAGCCTGCTGGTGAACAACGACCCGGCGGAGTTCGAGCGCTACCTGGCCTTTCCGGTCCGGGTGCCGGACTACCGGGGCGGGCGCAGCCACCGTGAGTTCTGCACCACGCTGGCCGCCGCCGGGCATGCGCTCAGCGTGGCGCAGGTATGCACGGCGCTGCAGGCGGTCGTGGCGGAGCGCCTCCCGGAACTGCGCTGATGCGGGCGCTGGCGGTGGCCGTCGCGGCGCTGGCCGCCGCCGGCACGGCTTGTAGTCTGCTGGGCCCGCCCGAGTTGCCGTTCACGACCGCGGGCGGGGAGGCGGTGGCGCTGCGCGCCGAGCGCCGGCCGCCTGCGCAGGCGGCCGCGGCGCGGGAGGCGGGAGTCGCCGCCTCCGGCATTGCCCCGCAGCACGGCATCCTGGCGACCGCGCGCTTCAAGCTGGCCGCGCCGGTGCTGCTGCGGCCCGGCGAAGCCGTGGCGCTGGAGGTGAGCAGTGAGCTCGAAGGGTTTACCGTGGAGTTGTACGACGCGGCCGCCAGCGTGGCGCACAGCGAGCAGGTACGGGTGGGAGGCAGCGGTGAGCTGCGCTACCAGCTTGCCATCGACCGGCCGCTGGAGCTGTGGGGCCTGCAACTGCGCGCACTCCCGAGCACCTCCGGCGGGCAGTTGGAGTTACGGGCGGCCGCGGTGACGCAGCGCGGCGGCGCGCTGGTGGTGCGCTCCGGCACCCTGCTCGCCGGCAGCGGATTCGTCCCGCGCGCCGGCGCCCGCTTCGACGGCGCCACGTTGTGGCCCGTGGACCTGGAGCTGGCGCCGTGGCAATTCCCCGATGGCGCCGCGCGGGAGGGGGGCGGCGAGCTGCAGTGGTTGCTGGTCGTGGGGCTGCACAACGCCGCCGCCGCCGACTACCGGGAGCTGCGCCTCGTCCTGGAAGCGGGCGACGTGCGACGGACGGTCCTGGTCACGCTGCGCTCGGGACGGCAGTTGCTCCATCTGCACGGTGGCGAGATCGGCTTCCGGCCGCGGCGCGTGGTGTTGCAGCAGGTGGATCCGGGGGCGCCCCACACCGGCCTGGTCACGGCCGCGGTGGAGCACTTGCCGCCCGCGCAGGCGCCGGCGGAACTGGTGGCGTTGCCCGCCGACTTCAGTACGCCGCTGCGCCTGGGTCCGGCGCAGTGGCGGCGTCCCGAGTTCGAGCTTTACGCCTGGAACGGCGTGCGCGTGCAGCAGGGCGCACCGGTGCTGGTATTCGATACCGCCGACTACGCTACCCAGGCCCGCTTCTTTCGCCGGCTCGCATTCTACGTCGAGAAGCGCGGCTACCGCGGCCGGCTGCTCAGCGACGGCGAGCTGCAGGGACTGCGCGGCTACAATGCGCATGATTACGCCGCCCCCGACCTGGCGCGGTTCTTCAGCGCAGCGCTGGCGGCCGGCCTCGCGCTGACCGACGAGGAGCTGCTGCTGCGCACCGTGGCGGTGACTCACGGCATCATCGAGCCCGACCCGGCCGGCGGCTGGCGCGCGGGCGCCGGCGCCATCCTCTCGATCGCGCAGTCTTCCGGCCGCGAGCTGCGCCGTCTGCTGCTGCGGCACGAGGCGCTGCATGGGCTCTACTTCACCCACACCGCCTACCAGGAAGCGGCGCGGGAGCTATGGCAGGAACTGGACGCTGGCGAACGGCTCTACTGGCACCTGCTGCTGGACGCGGTGGGCTACGACATCGAATACGAATGGCTGGTGGTCAACGAGTTCCAGGCCTACCTGCTGCAGCAGGATGTCGCGCGCGTGGCAAACCTGATCACGTTGTGGGCCGGGCGTCTGCGCTCGCGCCATCCGCACCACGAGCGCGCCATCAACGCGGTGGCGGCCGACGGCGAACGGTGGCGGGCGCTGCAGCGGCGCATGGCCGCGGCGCTGGCCGCCACCACCGGAGTGCGCAGCGGTACGCTTACGCTGCTCCGCGCCGCAGGCGACTGACCAGCGCGGCGCCGCCGGCGCCGGCGGCGACGCCCAGCAGATTGGCTGCCGCGTCTTCCAGTTGCGGCGCCCGTCCGGTAAAGCGCTGCGCCACTTCTATTCCGGCCCCATAGCAGGTTCCCAGCAGCAGCGCGGCACCGCACCGCCACCAGACCCCCGGAAGGGCACGGCCCGACGCGTCGCGTGCCGCCACCCCCAGGCTCACGGCAAGCAGCGCGCCAAGCAGGAGGTAGGCGATGAAGTGCGCGGTACGGTCGTGCGCGGAAGCCCACCCCGGCACCGTCGGATAGAGCGACGCCACCAGCACCAGCAGCGCGTACAGCAACAGCAGCGCGCGCAGCGGCTGGCGGCGCCGCGGCTCAGCGTTCGGCGCCGGCAACCGTCATCGCGGCCGGCAGTGCGGCCGCGCCGTCGGCTTCCACGCCGACCTCCGTCACCGGCACCATCCAGCCGTGGCGGTCCTCCAGGGCGCCGTACTGGACTCCCTTCAACGTGCGCAGGAAGGAGCGGCTCACGGGCCCCAGGGCGCCGTCGCCGAACACCTTTTCGTGGTCGTCGTGACGCAGTGAGCTGAAGTAGGTCACGCCGGCGGCGGTGCCGGTTCCGAACGCTTCCACGGCGTCGTCGAGCACCTCGTCGATGGACACGGGACGTTCCTCTACGGCGATACCCTCCTCGCGCGCCAGCTCAATGATGGTGCGGCGGGTGATGCCGGGCAATATCGTGTCGCCCAGCTCCGGGGTTACCAGGCGACCGTCGCCGAGCACGAAGAACAGGTTGCAGGAGGAGCCTTCCTCGACGTAGCGATGGTGCTCCGCGTCCAGGAAGACGCACTCCATGAAGCCCGCCGCCTCCGCCTCCCGCTTGGCCAGGGCGCTGGTCACGTAGTTGGCGCTGCACTTGATCCAGCCGGTGCCGCCGGGGGTGGCGCGCACCCGTCTGGTGGTGACCGCGGGGGAGGTGTCGCCGGCGGCGAAGTAGGAGCCGACGCGGGTAGAGATCACGATGAACCAGGGCGCCCGGCTCAGGTTCACGCCGATCCCGCCCTCCGCCAGGGAGAACGGGCGCACGTACACCGAGTGGCCGCTCGTGAAGTCGTCGCGCTCCCAGGCCGGATCGTAGGCGGGCGCGAAGCCGAGCGCCTGATTGCGCGCCACCACCCCGCGCGCCGCCGCCACGAACTGGTCCGCCGGGACGCCGGGCATGTACAGCCCCTCCATGGAGCGCTGCATGCGCACCCCGTTCTCGTGCGGGCGGAACAGCTTCAGCGAGCCGTCCGGCTGCGGAAACGCCTTGAGGCCCTCGAAGCAGGCCATCGCGTACTGGGTGGTGTAGTTGACCAGCGGCAGACCGGGGAACTCGTTGCGCTCGCGGTAGAGTTGCTCGCGTTCCGCCTCCGGCAACGCCTCCTCCGCGGCGGGGGTCAGATGCCGCTTCTCGAGGTATCGCTGGTCCCACGACTCCCCGTCGAACTTGCTGAGGTAGACCCAAGGGTAGATGGAAAGACTGAATTCGGCAGCCATGCGCCCGCACTCCTGGTAGCTCGGCAGCTTCCGGCGCGTCGCGTCGGAAGCTGCCCGTGGGTGTAGTGGACCGATGGTAGCGATCCGCTTCGCCGCCGGTCAACCTGGCGTTGGAGCATGCCGGCGGCATGGACATCGTGGATCCCTCCGCGCCTGGGTGAGACGTGGCAGTGGGACCCCGCTTCCTACGCGTAGGTAGGCACGAGCGCGGACGCAGATACGG
>JAKZWC010000035.1:0-8233 GCA_047515735.1 Spirochaetales bacterium
GTGCGCGAGCGCGAATCAGGGCGCGGCCAGCCTCGATCGAGCTCACCTCCCCGGCGGCGACAGTCTGGAGCAGAAGGTTGCCGAGAGCAGTGGCCTCTACCGGCCCGGCGTGCACCGTACAGCCGCTGGCATCGGCCGTGAGCTGACACAGCAGGCCGTTCTGGCAACCGCCGCCGATGATGTGGATGTGCCGGTAGCCGGCACCGGTGATCTCCGTGAGTTGCCGCACGGTGTCAGCATAGGTACGGGCCAGACTCTCGAGCACGCCCCGGACGACGGCGCCGGGTGAGTCGGGAACCGGCTGGTCGGTTTCCCGGCACCAGGTGGCGATGCGGTCAGCCATGCCGTCGTCGATCAATCCCGGCTTGAAGAAGCGTTCGGCAGTCGGGTCGATGGAGAACGCCGCCGGCCCCGCCGCCTCCGCCATCCCGGTGAGCTCGGCGTAGTCGAAGGTGCGCCCTTCAGCGGCCCACTGCCGCCGGCACTCCTGCACGATCCACAGCCCCATGATGTTCTTGAGGAAGCGGGTACCGCCGTCGGCCCCGCCCTCGTTGGTAAAGTTGTGGGCGAAGCTCCCGTCACTGATGATCGGCCGTGCCGACTCGATGCCCAGCAGCGACCAGGTGCCGGAGCTGATGTAGACCGATTCCTCCGGCGCCGCCATCGGCGCCGCAACCACGGCGCTGGCCGTGTCGTGGCAGGGTGGCAGCACCACGCGCAGTTCGGCGCCGCCAAGCTCCGCGGCCACTCCGGGCAGCAACCCGCCGATCTCCGTGCCGGGCATCAACGGCTCGCTGAACAGGGAGCGTGGCAGACCGACGGTGTCCAGCACGCGCGGCGACCAGGTACCGGAGCGCGGATTGCGGAGTTGGGTGGTGCTGGCATTGGTAAACTCGTTTACCAGGGTGCCGGTCAGCCAGTAGTGGAGCAGGTCGGGGAGGGTAAGCAACCGCCGCGCGCAGTCGAGCAGCTCCGGCTGCCGTTGGCGCTGGGCGTAGAGCTGGTACAGGGTGTTGAACGGCATGGTCTGGATGCCGGTCTCCTCGTACAGGGCGCGTCGTTCGATCAGGCGATCCATCGCCTCGGGAGCGTCGTCGGTGCGCGCGTCGCGGTAATGATAGGGCAGGCCCAGCAGTGCCCCGGAGCCATCTATCAGTCCGTAGTCGACCCCCCAGGTGTCGACGCCGACGCTCACCGGAGCGAATTTCAGGCCGGCCCGGATCCCGGCCTTGATCTGTTGATACAGCTCCAGCACGTTCCAGTGCAGGCTGTCGCCGATGCGTACCGGTATGTTGTCGAACCGGTGCACCACCTCGAACCGATCCAGATTGCCGGCGAGGACGCGTCCGCTCTCCGCCCCGAGGTCCACGGCAAGGAAACTTCGCGGCTCCATCTCAGCCGTCCATCCAGCGCCCGCGCCTTACCGCATCGCGGATGCAACCCATGGCTGCCGTCTCTCCCATTTCCGCCAACCTCCGGGCCGCGGGGGGTCCCAGGGGCGGGAGCCGCCCGACCGCCGCGAAGAATCCGTTGCGCTGCTCGCGCCGCGGAAACTCGGCTTCCGCCGCCGCGCTGCAGTAGGCAAACCCGGCGAAGCGTGCCAGCGTGGTGTGGCCGACCACTACCTCGGCGCCGCCCACGAAGGCGTCCCGGTAGGGCGCCAACTCCGGACTGTGCAAGTCGTCCCAGTCGGGCAGACCGTCGGCGTTCATCTCGGTTCCCACGTTGACCGGTAGCGCTCGCCGCGCCACCTCCGCCATCAAGTGCTGCAGATGGACGGGATCGGTCACCAGTTCGGGCACCACGTTCACGGCCGCCACCCCGCGCGCCTGCAGCGCTTCGAGCCAGGCCGCGGGATCGAACTCGCCCGCGCTGGTGCCGTCGCGCCAGGCCGCCATGGGTATGGCTCCCGCGTCGCGGACCCAGCCGAAGAACGCGCCGATCTCCGGGAACGACGCCGGCCCCGGCTGCTGATACGCCACCCCGCCATGCTTGATCAGGCACCGCCGGACCTGCTCCTCCAGGCGCCCGCGGGAGAGGGCGGCGACGGCCTCCGGCGGTTGCCGCAGCACGTCCCCCCAGAACGCCGCCTGGGCAGCACTCTCGGGAAACGCCTGTCGGACGCGGTTGACGTAGGCCCGCACGATATGGCGCTCGGTCGGACTGCGGCGCGGGGTCAGGCCGGCCACCTCCGACTGGTAGGAAACGGCGATCTCCGGCAGGTACGCGTTGATTCGTTCCACGACGGCGGCGTTGCGCCCGGCGGCCCGTCGGCGGAGCTCTTCGGCCATCGGAGAGCTCCCGCTTCCCGGCGCCGGAGTCTGGCAGAATCCCGCGCCCATCACGTAGCAGATCCCCGGCTCGCCCGGTGAGTTGGTCTCCGCCTCGGCGAACTCGGGCGCGTAGACGCGGGTTTCGATGTGGGAGGCGCCGCGCAGGCCGAGCACGGCGGCCGCTTCCAGGAACTCGTCGGCCGCGTCGAGCACGTCGAAGTCGCAGGTAGCGGCGGTATACAGACCCCACTCGCGGGCCTGGACTGCGATGTGGCTGGGCGAGAAGCCGGCCGCATTGAACGAGAAGAAGGTATGCAGATGCATGTTCACCGGCGCGTCATCGTCGGGGTGCACCGGCGGCGGCGCCGTGGCGGCGTGCCGGAGCAGGGCAGCATGGCGTTGCGCGCGGTCGAACGAGTCCAGGGGATGGGTGGAAACGGTCGTAACTTGGAGACTCACGCCGCCGAGTATACGGGCAAGCTTCGAGCTGGTCAGCGCCGCGGCTGCGGTGGCACCGGCGCTGCGGCGCTCACCTGCTGCGTGGACGCACCGGGCGCGGAGGAAATTGCGCTGTCGGTAAGGGTAAAGCAGGCAATGAGATAGGGAGGGAAGGGATCTGCTTTACCCCACAGCCTGTTGAGCCCCTCCAGAACGCATCAGGAGCTCCGGTGAAGAGCCCGATGATACATCGTAACTATTTATCTACAAAATAATTGACGGCCCTCCTGTAGCTTGCCGCAATGGCAAGTGAATCCCCATTCACAACAGGAGAACCGCCGTTGGCCACTATACCAGAACCTTCCCTTTTCTGCTGGCACAGCGTCGACCAGCTCGGTGATCTCGAGCGCCTGCAGCTGGTCCTCGACGCGCTCCCCGACGAACCGCTGATGCAACTGCTGGAGGCCGCTCGCGGACACGGCCGCAACGACTATCCGGTGCGTCCGCTGTGGAACTCGCTGATCGCCGGCTTCGTCTTTCAGCATCCCAGCATCGCCGCCTTGCGGCGTGAGCTGCTGCGCAGGTATGAGCCGCAGCTGGAGGAGCTGTTCCAGAGCGCGCTCGCAGCGCTCCAGATCGAGTTGCCGGATCTGGGACAGGTACCGGCGCTGGACGGCAAGGAGTTACACTCCCTGGCCAAGGGCGAGAGCAGCTATCCGCTGCCGGAGGACGAGACCCAGGAAGACAGCAACGGGCGCCGCGACCGGGATGCCGACTGGGGCGTCAAGGGCTCCGGCAAGAACAAACGCAGGTTCGGCTACCTGCTGCACTTGGTGGTGGACGCCAGCTACGAGTTGCCGCTGGCGTTCGAGGTCACCAAGGCGTCGAGGGCCGAACAGCCGCAGTCGCAGCTCCTACTTGATCAGATGCAGGAGCGCCACCCTGAGTTGCTGCAACGGTGCGCTCGATTGAGTGCCGACAAGGGCTACGATGACCACAAGCTGATCAACCGGCTGTGGGATCAGCATCAGATCAAGCCGATCATCGCCATTCGCAACTGCTGGCAAGACGGTGAGGCGGACCACGACGGCGTGGTCCGCAAGCTGGTGCGCGGACAGCAGAACGTGATCTACACTTATGACGGCGCAGTTTCCTGCGTGTGCCCGCGGACCGGTGCGGTGCGGAGCATGGACTACGGCGGCTTCGAGCGGGATCGCGAAACGCTCAAGTACCGCTGTCCGGCGCGCTACTCGGGAGCCACCTGCAAGGGCATACAGCGGTGCCCGGTGGGCGACGCGGTGCGCATCCGGCTGGGCGCCGGCCGCCTGTTGCCCTTTCCGCTACCGCCGCGTATTATGCGCGGATGGCGGCGTGAAGGGGCCGCCCGTACAGTTTGGCACTTCCGCAAGCGGCAACGTTTTCCGAAGGCGACCTCAAGTATATCATGGACTCGCTGGCTCCCACCGTCGGCGAGCGACCCACGTTGGCGCGCGCCGTACGCGAAGACCGCGAGATACGGGAAGCGGTACTGGCCGACGACCGGGTGTTTCACGCCGTCACCGACACTGAGGAGGCGTTCATCCACGTCTCCAGCTACCTGTTCTTCACCGTTCTGTTGCTGCGGGCCCGGCGCGACCTGCAGGATCAGGGGTATACCATGGAGCGCGAGGGCGACTTCACGATGCCGGTATTCGACAGCGATGCGGTATGCTCGTTCCTGCAGTCGGCAGAGATTCGCGACTACCTCGTGGGAGTGCTGGCAGGGTTCGTGAAGACCGAGCAGCGTTCGGTAACGCTGCGCCGTCGCGACGGCAAGCTGCGCCGCATGCGGGTGAACGGTCTGGACCTGCGCAGCCTGATACGCTATTGCCGTACGATTCAGGAGGAGCACCGCTTCCACGTGTACCGCCATATCGCCGATCTGTGCCTGTTCGCCTCGGGAGTGTTCGCCGCGGATCGTATTCTCGGCTACAGCCCGGATACCTGGATGGAGCAGGGCACGACGTTCTACGCTCTGGCAGCGGACCATCGCCAGGCCGAGTACCATGAGCTGAGCGCTACCCTGAGAGCGTTCTCCGACAACTTCACTCTGGCGGTCAAGCCGCTGAAGCTGATTACCGAGCGCTATCTCAGCTCCCTGCAAGAATACATGTTCGGAGTGTGACGTCCGCTCACCATGTTGCTCCTCGTACTGCTCCTCATCGGCATGCTCGGCTTTTCCTTTCTCTGTTCGATTCTGGAGGCGGTGATCCTGAGCGTGACCCCAAGTTACGTGGTCGCGATCACCAAGCGCCGACCGCGCACCGGACATCTTCTCGCCCGCTTCAAGCGTGACGCGGAACGTCCGCTGGCCGCCATTCTCGCGCTGAACACGATCGCCAACACCGCCGGAGCAACCGGCGTGGGGGCGCAGGCCCTGGTGCTGTTCGGCAGCACCTCGGTGGGCATCATCACCGCGATGCTGACACTGCTGGTGCTGTTCCTCTCCGAGATCATTCCCAAGACCATCGGCGCCACCTACTGGCGCGCTCTGGCGCCCCCGGCTACGCGCGTTACCCAATGGCTTATCTACGGGATGTTCCCGTTCGTGTGGGCGGGCGGCATGTTGCGCCGCGTCGTGCAGCGAGGGCAGCGCCCGGTCCGGATCAGCGCGGAAGAGTTGCACGCCATCGCCGATCTGGGCCGGCAGGAAGGGGTGGTGCAGGACAGCGAGTCGCGGGTGCTGCGCAACGTGATCCGCTTCGGTTCGTTGCGCGTACGGGAGATCATGACTCCGCGCACCGTGGTGGTGGCGTTTCCCGAGCAGACCACGGTACAGGAAGTGCTCGGCGACCGCCTGGGGCTGCGTTTTTCCCGTGTTCCCATCTACGCCGACAACAGCGACGCGGTGACCGGCTACGTGCTCAAGAGCGACCTGCTGTTGAGCGCGGCCCAGGGACGCACTGACGGGCAACTTGCCGAGCTGAAGCGCAACATCAGCCTGGTGCCGGACACCCAGCCCCTGCGCGACCTGTTCACCCGGTTCCTGGATCAGCGCGAGCACATCGCGGTGCTGGTCGATCAATATGGCGGCATGGCCGGCATCGTCACCATGGAGGATGTGGTCGAGTCGCTGCTGGGCAGCGAGATCGTGGACGAGTCGGACGTCGAGATCGACATGCAGAAACTGGCCCGCCGCCGTTGGGAACGGCGGGCACGAGAGATGGGCATGACCGATGTCGCGGCGCCGGGAGAGGTCGACCAACCGCGGGAGGGCGGCGACGCCTGACCCGCGTGCGCCCGCGTCTCGTTACTTCGGTGCGCTGCTGATCAGCCCAACCGCTGCTCAGCCGTACAACGGTCCGAAGTTGGCGCAGGCGCGGTAGTCGGCCCCGTAGTCGGCGCTGGGGCCGAACAGGCTCCACGCCTTCGGGCGAAACACGCGCTCGGCCGCTACGTTGTGCATGCACACCGGGATGCGCAGAATCGAAGCCAGGGTCAACAGCTCGTCGCCCACGTGGCCGTAGGTGATCACGCAGTGGTTGGCACCCCAGTTGTCCATCACCGAGTAAGTGTCCGTAAACGGTCCGGCTCCGGTGAGAACGGGGGTGAACCAGGTAGTGGGCCAGGTGGGATTGGTGCGCTCGATCAGCGGCTTGCCGATCTCCGGGGGCAGGGACACGGTGTAGCCCTCGGCGAGCTGCAGTGCCGGTCCCAATCCCGCGACCAGGTTGATGCGCGAGATGGTGACCGGCATGGCGCCGGCGGTCTCGAACTCGGTGGAGTAGCCGCCGCCGCGGAAGTACTCCAGCACGGCGGGACAGAACCGGGTGGCGCCCAGACACGCCTCCGCCTCGGCGGCGGAGATTTCCCAGTAGGGCTTCATCGCGGGCTCGTCGCCATGGCGCTGACGGCCGGTGCCGTCGAGCGCGGCGGAGCCGGAATTGATCAGGTGCAGCACGCCCTGCGCCGCCCTCCCGGCGGGACGCTGGCCGGTGACGCGCTCGATGGCGGCCGGACTCCAGTAGGTGCGTACGTCCGCGAATACCTGGGCGCTGCCGGTGAGCAGATGCCCGAACAGCATGGTAATGCCGTTCAGATAGTCGTTCTCGGTGGCCATCATGTAGGGCTGGCGGATGCCGTTCCAGTCGAACGACGTATTGAGCAGGGTCTCCAGAAGGTCCCCGTTGGGGAGATGGTCGGTCCATTGGCGCTGCCCCTGGAATCCGGCCGCCAGCGCATTGTGGCCCAGCGCTTCCTCACCGAATCCGGCCTCGGCCAGCCGCGGGTTGCCTACCATCAGGTCACGCCCGATGAGCGCCATCTTCAGACAGTAGTCCCAGTCGGCGGCGTGGCGCGCGTCCGACAGCCGCTGCTCCACGGGATTGGGGTCGGCACCGCGCTGGCAGTAGTGTGCCGCCCAGTCCTGCGCTCGTGCCAGCTCTGCAGCGTCGTAGATGCCCTCGTCGATGCGCCGCACGAACTCGGTCATGTCTATCATCTCGTAGCGCATGCCGAGGTAGCGCTCAAGGAATCCCGGATCGACGATCGAGCCGCCGATGCCCATGGAAACCCCACCCATGGCCAGATAGGAGGTGCCGTTCATGGTAGTGGCCGCCACGCCGGCGCGCACGAAGGCGAGTATCTTGGCCCGCACGTCATCGGGGATGCTGCTGTCGTCGGCGTCCTGCACGTCGCGGCCGTAGATCCCGAACGCGGGCACCCCCTTCTGGGCGTGTGCCGCCAGTACCGCGGCCAGGTATACCGCACCGGGCCGTTCGGTCCCGTTGAAGCCCCACACCGCCTTGGGCAGCAGCGGATCCATGTCCATGGTCTCGGCGCCGTAGCACCAGCAGGGCGTGACCGTGAGCGAGACGCCCACGCCGGCACGCCGAAACCGTTCCGCGCAGGCAGCCGCCTCGGCGGCGCCGCCGATGCAGGTATCGGCCACGACGCACTCGACGGGCAGGCCGCAGGCGTGGCGTAGGTTGTCGCTGATCAGTGCCGCTACCCGCCGCGCCTGCCCCATGGTCACCTCTTCCAAGGACTCACGTACGCCCTTGCGCCGCCCGTCGATGGCCGGGCGGATTCCTACCCGGGGCAACGGGGTGGTCAGTCGGTGAGTGGGTTCGGCGGTGCGCCAGTCGAATGGCATGCTGGTACTCTCCTTTCTCGGCCAGTGGTGCGCCCTTAGTCTAATGGTGCAACGGGTGTTGGCAAGGGGTCGGCGGGCCAGTTGCTTTGTTACGCAAAGTTCTTGACCTGATTTCGGGGTAGCGCTTACCCTTGCGGCAGATGTTGCAAACGCCGCCGCGCGCCCCGGCACGGGCCGCCGAGGATCTGGAGTTCATCCGCCACGCCATGGAGCGCGCCAACCGGTTCAACGCCGTGCCCGGTGCGGGCTTGGTGATGATGGGAGCGACCGCGCTCCTCGCGGCAGCCGCGGCCGGCGTTTTTCCGGCGGGCCAGTGGCTGACCATTTGGATCGCGGACGCGGTCGTCGCGAGCGGCGTCGGCCTGATCACGATGTACCGCAAGGCACG
>JAKZWC010000036.1:0-6570 GCA_047515735.1 Spirochaetales bacterium
GGTCAGGATGAATGCCCGCCGGTGGCCCGCCGTGTGGTTGCCGAGCGAGGAGTGGAACAGCTTGTTGGAGAACAGCACCGCGGTACCGGCCGGCACTTCGCAGTTCACGGTGCCTTTCAGTTCGCGTTCGCCCGGCAGAAAGCTCAGGCGGCAGGCGCCGTGGTCGCGGGAGGAACGCGGCTGGTGAGGGATGATGTGGCGCCGGTGGCTGCCGGGTACCACGCGCAGACAGCCGTTGGCGCGATGGGTGTCCTGCAGCGGCAGCCAGATCGAACTGCGCCGCTCGCAGGCGCCGTAGATGTGCCAGTATGCCTCGTCCTGGTGCCAATGGCACACGTTGTGCGGCTCGTACGGCCCCTTGCTGATCAGCTTGGCCGAGAACAGCGCGATGCCCGGATACACCAGGTCCTCGATCAGGCTCAGGATCCGCGGGTCGGACGCCAGCTCGCGCGAGCGGTCCGAGTCGGTGCCCAGCCGGTGAATCTGGTTACGCCGCTGCTCGTCGGCGGCGATGTCCGGATCGGCCAGGCGCTCGTGGTACTGCCGCTCGAACTCGGCGTCGAGCACCGCCAACTCCGCGCGCGGCAGCGCGTCGTGCACGAACAGATAGCCGTCGCGCGCAAACGCCGAGCGCTGTTGTTCGGTAAGGCGCTCCATGGAGCCGCAGTTAGCGGCCCACCGCCTCCCGCTGCCGTAGCGTTGCCGCCTCCCACTCCTCCCAGGTCGGGGTGGCGGAGGCACTGAGCACCGGCAGCGGCACGCGGCCGCCGCTCCGCTGCCGGCGGCGCAGATCCTCGATCGCGTTGCGGGCGGGTCCGCTGAGGGCCTCCGGCGGCGCGTGGTAACGGAAGTCGATGCTCCAGCGCGAGTCGCCGGTGTGGTTCATCTTGCTGGTATGGAAGGTGAGATTGGTCAGGAACAGCACGTCGCCGGCGGCCATCTCGAGGGGAGCCGGGGTGCCGCGCTGCTCG
The DNA here is from genome assembly GCA_047515735.1 of Spirochaetales bacterium. Classification (GTDB taxonomy): domain Bacteria; phylum Spirochaetota; class Spirochaetia; order SZUA-6; family Bin103; genus Bin103. The sequence continues at coordinate 972 of JAKZWC010000036.1, forward strand.
ATCTCTTCGGTGGTGCGCACGTTCATGTCCGCGCCCCGGCCCGCGTCGATCAGCCCCCAGCGGTGGCTGCCGGGCATCACCCAAATGCAACCGTTGTCGACCGTGGCGTCCACCAGCGGCACCCACACCGTGACGATGTGGCTCGCCTCGGAGAAGCCCACCTTCTTGCCGACGCTCGGCTCGTTGTAGTAGTGGCTGTCCTGGTGCCAGGGAAAGGCGGTGACCTCCGCTTCCGGGATCTTGGTGCGAATGTTCAGTCCGCCCAGCTCGATGACCTCGGGGCCGAGCACGGCGCCGAGCACGCGCAGGATGCCGGGATGCTTGAACAGGTCGTAGAATGCCTTGTCGAAGCTGGGTCCGATCCAGCCGCGCGGGGAGAATTCCATCTCGCGGCAGATGGCGGCGAAGCGCCGCTCGAACGGCAGTTCCTCGTAGCGCGAGAAGATCTTGCCCTCGGCGTGCATCCGGGCGGAGTATTCATCCACCTGGGCAGCGAGGAACCCGCGCACCGGGTCGAGGTCCGCGGGAGCCAGGACGGCGCGCTCCACCAGGTAGCCGTCGCGTTCGTAGGAGGCGCGAATTGCAGCGTCATCACTCATGGCCCTCACTGTACGCTCCGTTCAGGGTCAACGCAATGCCACGAATGAATTGAATGTGCCGCTATGACAGCCGGTGCGGCACTGCGGTAGAGTGCGCCCGTGGCTCAGATCAGAGACCTCGAATACATCCCCGTCTACCAGGACCCGGCGCACGCGACCAACCAGGTAAGCCTGGTGCAGCTCGCCAACGGTGAGTTGCTGCTCGGTTTCAATGAGGAGCGCGGGCCGATCCACGCCGACAGCGGGCAGTCGTGCCTGATCAAGTCCGCCGACGGTGGCCGCACCTGGGACCCCGCGGGCAGGCAGGTGGTGTGGCCCTGCACCGAGCATGCGGGCAATTGGGACTGCGCCTTCGGCCAGCTCCGCGACGGCACCATCCTGATGCACACCCGCGTCTGCAGCTTCATCGACTCCACCGGCTCGGGCCGGCGTGACGACGCCCAGGCGCTCGGTGCCCCGTCCGTACGCGCCGAGCGCCTGAAGCGGCAGACCGGCTATGCCGTGCTCAAGTCGCTTGACAACGGCGCTACCTGGTCGGCCCCGGTCGAGGTCAATACCTTTCCGATCACTTCCGCGTCGCTGGGTCGCTACGCCTGCGGCAACTCCGGCGCCGGGCACGTGATCGAGCTGCCCGACGGCGGCGTGCTGATGCCGCTGTGCGGCACCATCAGCAACAACGACACCACCAGCCCGGTAGGCGAGACCGGGCGCAGCTTCCTGCTGCGCTCCGACGACGGCGGCGACCACTGGGAGCACTGGGCCACCATTGCCTACGACCCGGCGCACATCATCCACTTTCACGAGCCGGGGGTGACGCGCCTCCGCGACGGCCGTCTTATCGCCTTGCTGCGGGTGTCGCGCCGGCCCAACCGCTACGACAACCTGTGGTTCGCGTACTCCGAGGACGACGGCGCCAGCTGGAGCCCGCCGCGGCGCACCAACATCTGGGGCTACCCGGCCGACGTGACGCAACTTCAGGACGGCCGGGTGCTGGCGGTGTACGGCTACCGGCGTCCGCCCTGGGGCGTGCGCGGCTGCGTTTCCGAGGACGGTATCACCTGGGACGTGGCCAACGAATTCGTGATCCGCGAGGGCGGCGCCGCCGCTCCCGAGGTGCCGTTCTACTGGCACATCGGCTATCCCAGCGTGGCACAGACCCCCGATGGCACCATCGTCACCGCCTATCACGAGCACAGCGACGACCCGCAGCCGGTGCAGTTCATCTGCTGCACCCGATTCCACCTGGATTGAGGACAACGAGATTCCGATGAAGATTCCCGAGCATTCCCTTCACCACACGACGTTCGAGGCGTGGCACAGTCCCGGACGTTTCACCAAGAACCCCGATCTGATCCGCCTGCCAGCGGGCCGCATGCTCCTGGTGTACGCCGACACCGACCGCCACTGGGCCAGCGATTACGTCATCCTGACGCTGCTGGCCAGCGACGACGGCGGCCGCACCTGGAGCAAGCAGGCCGAGGTGGCGCGCGCCGACCTGCAGGCCGGTGAAGAGCGGCTGGTCACCCCGCGCCTGAGCCGGCTCCGCGATGGCCGGCTGGTGGTCCTGTGCGACCGCGATGACGATGGTCACTTCCACCCCGATCAGCCACCCGCCAACCTGGCCTGGTGGAGCGACGATGACGGCCGCACCTGGGGGCCGGCACAGGAGACCGGGATCATGGGCTTCGAGCCGGACCGGATGCTGGAACTGGGCAACGGACAGTTGGCAGTGCTGTCCCACCTCATGCGTCCCGACAGCCAGGAGTTCGCCGAGATCCTGTCGCTGTCGGAGGATGGCGGAAGGAGCTGGCGGCAAGCGGCGGAGGTGGCGCATGACGGCTACCACCGCTTCTGCGAAGGCGCGCTGGTGTTCCTTGACGGCGATCCCGATGGTGGACCGGGCACGGGCGGCGAGCTGGCCTGCGTGATGCGCGAGAACCACTCCGCCGGCATCCCCAGCTTCGTCGCCTTCTCCAATGACCACGGCGCCACCTGGTCGCCGCCGCAGATGTGCCCGTTCGCGCTGCACCGTCCCTATGCCAAGCGCCTGGCCGACGGCAGGGTGCTGGTGACCGGCCGCCACGTCAACGGGGGGCTGGGCACCTACGCCTGGTGCGGCGACCTGCGCGCCGAGGCGGGCACCTACCAGATCGGCGGGCCGCGGCGCAAGTTCGCCGCCGAGCTCACCGGAGATGCCCTGCGCATCGACAACCGTCCCGAGCATGAGTGCCGCTTCAGCCTGCTGCCCCCGGAAGGGGGCCGCAGCGAGATTCTGTTCGAGGCGGAGGTGAAGGTTGCCGGCACCGAGCCGGCGGCGTTCCTGTCGCTGTCGCGGCTGCGCTCCAACCGTGGCCCGGTGGTGCTGTACCTGGCCGGCGACCACCTGTCGCTGGCTGACCGGCGCCCGGCAGCCGTGGACTTCTCCCGTTTCCGAAGCGTGCAGATTGCTCATCGCGGCGGCCTGCTGCAGGTACGGGTGGATGGCGAGGTGGTGCGCTCCGCCTCGGTGTTCCACGAGGAACTGGTGCTGAGCGAGTTCATGCGCGGCGGCGCGCTGCACGCGCGCACCATGTTCGGCCAGCTCGGCGACACCGGAACCAGTTGGTGGCGGCGGGTGCGCTACGAGACGCGCAACCCGCGCCTCACCGACTGGCGCTGGAACTGGGAGGCCGCGGGCGGCCGGTGGCCGGACCAGTATCAACGCGATCGTCTCACCCAGGTGCACGGCAACCATCCCGACCAGCAGCCGGGACCCGACCACGGCTACTCTTCCTGGCTGCAGCAGGAGGATGGCAGCATCGTGTTCGTCGACTACACCAACTTCGGCGACGCGGACGGCAAGAGCCATCTGGTGGGAGCGTTCATCCGTCCGCAAGACCTGGCTTGAGCACCCGAGCACCGGCACCCTGACCACGCGCCACGCGGCGCGGTATGCTTCCCGGCAATGACCCTGCGCGAGTTGTTCGCGGCGGTGGATGCCGCGCGCGTCCCGCTGCTCATCGGACTGGGAGCCGTGGTGCTGGTTACCGCTCTGCTCGGCCTGCTGCACGGCCGCGACAATGGTGGGCGGGCGCCGTGGCGCCATATGTATGCGTTCCTGGTGTACGCCGCCTGCGTTCCGGGGATCTTCGCCGCGGTGGCGGTGGTCTATGCCCTGTTGTTCAGCAACGAGAACCTGCTCGATCTCAACGCCGCCGCCTACCTGGCGCCGATCGCGTCGATGGTCCTGACGCTGGGGTTGATGCGGCGCAACGTCAGCTTCGACGAGGTGCCGGGGTTCCGGCGGCTAACCGGCCTGATGACCATGATCGCCGTGACCTTCGCCATCATGCTGGTGCTGCGCAGCCTGCGCGTGTGGCTGTTCTTCAGCGCCTCGCTGGTGTGGTTCTTCGTGCTGGCGGCGGCCCTGTTCGTAATGCTCAAGTGGGGCGGACGGTTGCTGTTCGGCCGCCGCCGACAGCGGGACTGACTCCGCCAGCTTGCCGGCGCTGCGCCGAGCCCGTAGGCTGACCCGACCCTGACCGGAGGCACGAGATGACCAGCAACGAACAGGCCAGCGACTCCCTGTTGCATCGGGATCCGACCCAGCACTACCCCGTGGCGGTGCGCGGGGAGGGCATCTATCTGTACGACGACAGCGGCCGGCGCTACGTCGACGGCACCGCCGGCGCCACCAACGTGACCCTGGGCCACGGCCGCGGCCGCATCGCCGACGCGATGGCGGAGCAGGCACGGCAACTGGCGTACTGCTTCTCCACCCAGTTCACCAACGAGCCGGCACTGCAGCTCGCGCAGCGGCTCGCGGCGCTGGCCCCCGGCGACCTCAACCACGTGTACTTCGTAGCGGGCGGCTCGGAAGCGATCGAGACCGCCATCAAGCTCGCCCGCATGTACCACCTGCAGCGCGGCGCCGCCGGCAAGCACAAGGTGATCGCGCGCTGGCGCAGCTACCACGGCGCTACCCTCGGGGCGCTCTCCCTCACCGGGATCGTGGGCATGCGCACCCCCTACGCCCCCTGGCTGGCCGCCTTTCCCCATATTGCCGCCTGCTACCCCTATCGCTGCGCCTTCGCCGGCTGCGCGGGGAGCTGCAACCTGACCTGCGCCCATGAGCTGGAGCGCACCATCCAGCAGGAGGGAGCGGACAACGTCGCCGCCTTCGTCGCCGAGCCGGTGGTGATGGGCGCGCTTGCCGCGGGTGCCGCGCCGGCGGAGTACTTCCAGGAGATCCGCGCCATCTGCGACCGTTACGACGTGCTGTTCATCGCCGACGAAATCATCACCGGCATGGGCCGCACCGGGGCCTACTTCGCCATCGAGCACAGCGGGGTGGTGCCGGACATGATCACCTTCGCCAAGGGCATCAGCAGCGGCTACAGCCCGTTGGGCGGCGTGCTGTTCGCCGACCGCATCCGCGCCGAGTTGACCGCGCGCGGCGGCCCGTTCCCGCACGTCTTCACGGCGGTGAACAACCCGGTCGCGGCGCGCGCGGGACTCGAAGTGCTGGACATCCTGGAGGAGGAAGAGATCCTGCAGCACGTGCAGGAGTTGGCCCGCCATATCGCGCCGCGCTGGCAGCGGCTGGGCGGGCATCCGCTGGTCGGCGAGGCGCGCGGCCTGGGGTTGCTGTGGGGCCTGGAGCTGGTGCGCGACAAGGCGACCCGGGAACCGTTTCCGGCCGCGGAGCGGATCTCGCCGCGGCTGTCGAAGCTGCTGCTCGACCAGGGGGTGTCCCTCGCGGTGCAGGCCGGCTGCTACGACTTCGTGCTCGGCGACGACGTCCGCTTCACGCCGCCCCTGATCATCACCCGGGAACAGGTGGACGAGGTTCTCGCGATCCTGCAATCGAGCCTCGACAAGCTCGCCGCGGAGCTGGCCGGCTGAGACGCTGATACGGGGCCGCCGTTGACGCTGCGCCCGCGCGGGCGCATGCTGCCGGCATGGGTGGCGGCGCGTCTGCCGTGCCCGAGGAGTGTGGCAATGCCGCGAGTGGTGTATCT
>JAKZWC010000037.1:0-7708 GCA_047515735.1 Spirochaetales bacterium
GCACGGCAGGCACGGCACCGCTGCTACGACGGTCCTCACGGTGCGTCGCGCTTGAAGCAGAAGGAGTACAGCTCCGCGTCCCTGAGGAAGAAGCGTAAGGAGCGCCAGTTGGCTGACTCCCGGGCGCTCGCCGGAAGCTCCGGCCGCCCGTTCCAGGTGACGGTGTGCGCCACCGCGTCTCCGGTCATTGCATCACAGTCGTCCTTCGCACAGCCACCGATCACCGTGTCACTGCGATCGGCCACCTCGACCCGCACCGAGCCGCCCGGGCGGCAGCGTGCGTTGATCTGTAGACGATTGCCGTCGCTGAGCACCGGGTGGGTGACCACGATCCCCTCGCGCAGGCGGTTGGCTTCCAGCGCTGCGAACCCGTGCCGGCGCAGCGTCACCAACCCAAGGCCCGCCGACGCCCGCTCGGGATGGCGCGCTTCCGCGTGATCCAGTCCCTCGTTCGGGCCCGCCAGCCACCAGTCGTGGTGGTAGTTGAAGCCGCCCTGGTAGAACCAATGTTCGTCTCCCACGTCGATCGGCTGGCTGAACAGACTGACCATGTAGGCATCCCAGTGTCCCGCGCCGCGTGGTTGCAGAAACGGCCTGCGGTTCTTGGTCGGTTGCCAGTGCAGGCCGTCACGGCTCATCAGGAGCTGTACCTCAATGATGTTGTCGACCTGGTGGAAGACACCGACGGTGGCCAGGTACAGGGAGCCGAGACGGAACTGCGACATGCCGTAGTACGACACATCGAGCTCGTACTCGTCGTCGTCCGGTGTGGCGACCAATACGGGATCACTCCAATGCAGGAAATCGGAGCTGCGGCTCTGCCAGATGCGCCGCTTGCTCATGGCCAGCGGCTGGTATGGCTGGTGCGACCACAGGAAGCCGGCACCCTTGCGCGGCTGGCGCAGGTTGACGGCGCCCGGTTGCCCGCCGAGGTGAGCACGAATGTTGACCACGAACTCCCGCGCCTCGGGATCGTAGAACAGCATGTTGACGTCCCCCGGACGGTTTCCCTGCCGGCCGAAGCGTGGGATCTCGTCGTAGAGTCGCCAATGGATGCCGTCGGGGGAGTGCACGCAGTGGGTCTGCCGATGGCGACCGGAAGCATCGCTCCAGAGGTGGCGCAACATGGCGCGAAACCGTTCTTCCCGACGCGGAGGGTGTGGGTCCAGAACCACGGTCATGGCGTGAGCGTCGCCGAACTCGCCGCCCCCCAGTACGATATTGCTCTTCCTGCCGCCGACCTGACGTACGTCGAGCTCCGGTTTCTCCCAGATCAGCCCATCGGGGCTGCACGCGTAGAGCTGGGTGGCGCGCAGGTTGAAGTTGGCCGGCGGCCGGTCTCCGCCCCGTGCCCCCTGCGCCGGTGCTCCCTGCTGGTTCTGATACCAGCATTTGAACAGCCCATCCGCGGGATCGCGTAGTACGGTGGTGGACCCGTAGTAGGCGGTCCACAGCACCTGCTCCCAGGGACGGTCCCCCGTGATCAGAGGCTGCTCCTGCTTGCGCAACGGCGTATGCCAGCTCCGCTTTACGTCCTGCACCGAGGCGATCAGGAGGTCGTCTACGAAGGTCTGCACCTCTTCCGCCGCGTCGAGCATGGTACTGTCCCATCTTCCGAAGTTCATGGTTGTCCTCCGCTGCTTACCCCGCGCAGGGCCAGCTCGCTTGCGAAGTGGCACGCCGCCTGATGGTCGGCAGCGCGCCGCGCCGGCACCAGCATGGGGGTATGCTGCTCACACAGGTCGGCCCGATACCTGCATCTCGGGGAGAAGGCACAACCTTCGCTCACCGCTCCGGGATCCGGCACGTCGCCTTCGAGGATCACGCGTTCCACCCGGTGATGCGGATTGGGATCCGGAACCGCGGTCAGCAGCGCTTCAGTATAGGGATGGCGCGGTTCCGAGAACAGCTCCTCCGTCGGCGCCAGCTCCACGATAGTGCCCAAGTACATCACCGCGACGCGATCGCTGACGTGCTCGACGACGCTCAGATTGTGGGAGATGAACAGGTACGAGAGATGGTGCTGGTGCTGCAGATCCTGAAACAGGTTCAGGATCTGCGCCTGCACCGAAACGTCGAGTGCCGAAGTGGGCTCGTCGGCCACGATCAGGCTGGGGTTGAGAGCGAGGGCGCGGGCGATCCCGATGCGCTGGCGCTGTCCACCGCTGAACACGTACGGGTAACGCCGCAGGTAGTGGGGATCGAGACCCACGTCCTGCATCAGTGCGACCACCCGGTCGTCGAGCACCCTGCCCCGTGCCAGTCGACGAATGACCAGCGGCTCGCCGATGATGTCGCGCGTCGTCATGCGCGGATTCAGCGACGATTGCGGATCCTGAAACACCATCTGGATATGCCGGCGCGCGGCGCGCAGATCGCGCGTGCTCAGAGCATTCATGTCGACGATCCCGGTTTCATGATGAAACAACACGTTACCGGTGATCGTCGCCTCCTGTCTACTCACGCTGCCGATGATGGTGAGGCCCAGGGTCGTCGTGCCGCAGCCGCTCTCTCCCACCACGCCCAGGGTCTCCCCCTGACCGAGCGAGAAGCTCACGCCGTCGACCGCCCTGATGTGGCCCGACACGTTTCTGAACAATCCCTCCCGCACGTAGAAGTGGGTCTTGAGCTCCGCCACTTCGAGCAGGCGACCGGGAGATTGCGCGCCGGTCGTGGCTCCCTCAGCCATCGCCGCGCTCGCCATTGCCGTACAGCACGCAGCGCACGCGGCGGCCGCGGGCGCTGACGAGAGGCGGCTGGCGCAGCTCGCACAGGTTGGGTTGCGCCCGCTCGCAGCGCGGCTCGAAGTAGCAGCCCGCGGGTCTCGTATACGGGTCCGGCACGGCGCCGGCAATGGCCTTCAACCGCCGCCGGGAGCGCTCGCCGATGCGGGGGATCGACTCCAGCAGGGCCTGGGTGTAAGGGTGCAAGGGGTCGTCGTACACGTCGACGAAGCGCCCCTCCTCGACCACCTTGCCCAGGTACATGACGATCACGCGATCGCACAGGTGGGCGATGACTCCCAGGTCGTGGCTGATCATGATCATCGACATGCCGTATTGCCGCTGCAGTTTCTTCAGCAGCTCGAGGATCTGCGCCTGGATGGTGACATCGACGGCCGTAGTCGGCTCATCGGCGATCAGGAGCCGGGGATTGCACGCCAGAGCCATGGCAATCATGGCGCGCTGGCGCATGCCGCCGCTGAGCTGAAAGGTATATGAATCGATGCGTTTCTCGGGACCCGGAATGCCGACCTCGTGCAATAGCGAGACCGCCCTGGCCCGCGCCTCCTGCGGCGTCCAGGAGCGGTGGTGCAGCAGCATCCCCTCGGTGATCTGGTAGCCGATGGTGTAGAGCGGACTGAGGGCGTCCATCGGCTCCTGGAATATCATGGAGATCTGCTTCCCGCGGACGTCACGGATTTCCCTGCCGAATGGACTCAATGCGGCAAGATCCACCACCCCGGCGTCAGCGGTATGCAGGAGTATCTTCCCCGAAACGATGCGTCCCGGCCACGGTACGACGTTCAGAATCGACAATGCCGTCAGCGACTTGCCGCAGCCGCTTTCGCCAACGATGCCGATAGTTTCGCCGCGCTCGATTCGGAAACTGACCGAGTCGACGGCGCGCACCGTGCCCTCCTCCAGCTCGAAGTACGTGGTAAGGTCATTGACCTCCAACAGTGGCTCGCTCAACCCGGACTCCCGCTGACGTCAGCGCCTATCGTCCACTGTCCGGGGACGCCGTTGGTCGCCCCCCCCGGACGGCCACGAGCTACGGGGCGGTTCTCCGATAGGGTGCTAGTGGTAGGGATCGGCTGCATCGCGCATTCCATCACCGAGAAAATTGAACGCCAGCACCGCCACGATCACGAACAGCGCAGGAATCAGCAGCCAGGAGGTCCTGACTACGCTCTGCACGTTCTGGGCGCGCTGCAGCAGAACTCCCCAGCTCACGGCAGGGGCACGCAACCCGACCCCCAGGAAGCTCAGCGAGGTCTCGCCGAGAATCATCGCCGGCACGCTCAGCGTGGCCGAGGCGATGACATGGCTCATGAACGAGGGCAGCATGTGCTTGAACAGGATTCGCGGCACGCGCGCTCCGGCCTGCTGGGCGGCAATCACGAAGTACTCGGTCCGCAGCGACAGGAACTTGCCGCGCACGACGCGCGCCATCCCGGTCCATCCAATCAGCGACAGTATGATGGTAATGAAAAAGTAGACCCGCAGGATCGGCCAGTCGATCGGCAGGGAGGCACTCAGCGCCATCCACAACGGCAGCGTCGGAAACGAGCGCAGAATCTCGATGAAGCGCTGAATGAGGTTGTCGGTGAACCCTCCATACCAGCCGGAGATCCCGCCCAGCACGATGCCCATCACGAAGCTCATGACGACCCCGATCAATCCGATGGAGAGGGAAATGCGCGAGGCAAAGATGGTGCGTGACAGCATGTCCCGCCCCTGTCGGTCGCTGCCGAACAGGAAGAATGCGGCCTCCTGATCCGCAATGCCGAACAGATGCAGGTCGGACTCGATCAAACCCCACAATCGATACCGATCGCCGCGCTGCAGCAGGCGCAGCGGGTGCATCTCCTCGGCGTTCACCTGGTAGTTTCGACTGAACGTCTCCGGGTCGACGTGGAGCGTGATTCCGGACACGAATGGGCGCAGGTGAAAGCGCCCGTGGGTGTCCATGAAGCGCAGCACCTGAGGGGGAGCCAGCGGGAACTCGGACTTGCGCGAGGTTGGCAATGCGGGGGCAAAGAACTCCGCGAACAGTGCGGTCATGTAGAATACCAGGAGCACCCAGAGCGACACGACAGCGAGACGGTGGCGTCTCAGCTTGGCCCATACCAGGCGCCATTGCGAGAGCTGATACCGGGCTTCTTCGGAGCCGGTGCGGGCGCCCTTCCCGGCGCGCCCGACGGCGTCGGCCTGGTTCAGCCTGCTCATCGTCGTGCTACCTCTCTCAGTCGAAACGGATCCGCGGGTCGATCACCGCAAGCAGGATATCCGATACCAGCGTCCCGATCACGGTGAGGGCTGCGAGAATCATCACGAACGAGCCGGCCAGGAACATGTCCTGGACCCGCAGCGCCTGCAGAAACAATGGACCGGCGGTGGGCAGGCCCAACACCACCGAAGTGATGGTCGCTCCGGATATCAGATACGGCAGCAGCCACCCGATGGTCGAGATGAGGGGATTGATGGCCGCCCGCACCGGATACTTCATCAGCAGGCTCACCTCGCTCAGTCCCTTGACGCGCGCAGTGATGACGTAGGTCTTGCGCAGCTCGTCGAGCAGATTGGCCCGCATGATGCGGATGGTGGCGGCGGTGCCGGCGGTGCCGACTACGATCATCGGCACCCACAGATGCTTCAGCAGATCCAGGACCTTGCCGAAACTCCACGGTGCCAGCAGGTACTGCTGGGAATACAGTCCGCCGATCCCGGTCCCGAAGATCTGGTACGAGAAATACATCAGGATGAGGGCCAGCATGAAGTTGGGCACGGCCAAGCCGATGAACCCGATGAAGGTGAACAGGTAATCTCCAACCGAGTACTGGTGCACGGCGGAATACACGCCGATGGGCACGGCCATCCCCCACGCAAACAGCAGCGAGGAGAGACTGATCACCATGGTCAGCATGAGCCGCTCGGCGATCAGGTTCTTGACCGGTTGCCGCAACGCCAGCGAGTAGCCGAAGTCCCCCTGGACGAAGCGGAAGATCCACTTGAGGTAGCGCGTGGACCACGGCTGGTCGAGGCCGTACCGCGCCCGGAGACCGTCTACGATCTCCTGCGATACCCCGCCCATTTCCTCTTGCGTCTGGATGTAATGGGTGAGGAAGTCCCCCGGCGGCAACTCGATGATGATGAAGGAAATCACCGAGATGATGGCGAGCGTGGGCACCATGATGAATACCCGGCGGATGACGAACTTGAGCACGCACCCACTCCACGTCGCTACGAGTAGAACCAGTCGATCGGGTAGATCTTGAGCCGTAACTCGCTCATGATACCGGTAACACCGGACTTGACGTTGGCGTAGTAGCCGATCAGCGCCTCGTCACCGACGAAGGTGACCGACGGATAGCCGTTGTCGTAGCCCGGCCGGTCTTCCACGTTCCTGATCTGCTCCCAGGTTGCCCCGTCGTCGCGGGAGATGGCGCAGGTAAGCGGGTTGCGTGGCTGGTGGGTGATGATCGAGCCCGGCACCGTGTGGCGGTAGGGTTTGGCGTTGTTCCAGATGAGCAGCAGGTCCCCGGTCGTCGGGATGCGCTTCATGCAGGTTGCAACCGCGGGCGAGTCGAGGCCGGTGGACTCGGCCTGCGACCAGGTCTCTGCCCGATCGTCGGAGGTGGCACGGTAGAGCTGGCCCAGCGAGGTCCTGAGGATCGCCAGCAGCGAGCCGTCGGCGCGTTCCACGACGGCCGGTGCCTCGGCTCCCCGTGCCGGCAGATCGATCCGCCTGGTGCTCGCCTGCCAAGTGCAACCGTCGTCGTCCGAATAGAGGCAGAACGCCTGCCAGTGGTCTCCCTTGCCGTAGATTGGGCCGGCGTGGCTGGGCAGCAGGATGCGTCCCGACGAGTGGCGCAGGATGTGGTCGGCGTTGGTGAAGTAGACCCCGGTACCCGTCGAGATCTGCACGGGTGGGCTCCAGCTCTCGCACTCGTCATCCGAGTGCTTGAGGTAGATCCCGAGATCGTTGTTGCGCAGGTCGCGCGCCGTATACGAAAACAGGATGCGGCCCGATGGGAGGCGCAGCAGATTGGGGTGTTTGACGTTGTCTACCTCGGTATTCTCCTGGAGCGTCAGCTTCGCACCCCAACTCCGCCCGTGGTCCGCCGATATCCGCGCGGATATCTGACATGGTGCGTCATCATCACTGCGGTCGCCGGAGTAAGGCGTGGCGAAGGTCCAACTCGGCTTCCGCAGGTAGTACTCGCACCATACCAGCATCAGACGCCCGTCGCTGAGTGGAAACACGAGTTGGTGGTCGTGGCGCGGGTGGGCCGGCGTCCACGGAGCCACGGTCGTTGAGAACGCCTCGGCGGTCTGTGTGGGATCCATGGCGGCGCCGCTAGCGTGCGCGGAACGGCGCGGCAGGTTTGCGATTACACGGCTCTTGGCACGAAGTCATGTCCCCTCCAGGTTGACCAGCACCGGACCGCGGCGTACCGCAGGCCGGTCTGGCTAGTTACGGCCCAGTAGCGATCATGATAGCACGCAGCGGATGAAAGGTCTCCCCGAATCGACTCCCGCGCTCCCCGCAGACTCCCACCGGGACACGGGCACTCCCGTTCATGCTCCTCGATACGGGGAGTACGGCAGCATGCTGTGGCCACCGAGCATGCGCAAGGTCAGCAGACGTGGTTCACTCTCGGTGGCCTGTGCGGCGCCCTCGGCAGCACGCTCCACCCGACTCCGGAGTTCCTCGATGTGCCCCAGCCGCCGGACCGCCGCCCACTGCGAGGTCGCGTCATGGCGTTGGTAGGTATCCCATAACAGCAGGCCGTCGGCTCCCGCGTCGTAGTACGCCACGGCTCGTTCGCGGTATTCGCGGACGGACATGTGCCGCGGCATGACGTTCATGTAGAGCTTGCACGGTGAGTCTCGCGTGAGCCCTGCGTAATGTTCGGCGTCGATCTCGCAGAACGAATGATCCGCAAGACACGGGTAGGCGATCAAAGCGTCGACGCAGCCGG
>JAKZWC010000038.1:0-7816 GCA_047515735.1 Spirochaetales bacterium
GCGTCCACCGGCCGCCGGCTGAGGCCGCTCAGTCCCACCAGTTCCAGCAGTTCCGCCACCCGCCGCGTGCGCTCGGCGGCGCTGCCGCCCTGCATGCGCAGCCCGAAGCCGACGTTGCGCTCTACGTCCAGGTGCGGAAACAGCGCCTGGTCCTGAAACACCAGTCCGAAGCCGCGCCGGTGCGCTGGGACGGCCGCCACCGGCCTTCCCTGCCAGCGTACGTCGCCGGTGTGCGGCTGCAGCCCGGCGATCACCCGCAACAGGGTGGTCTTGCCGCACCCGCTCGGCCCGAGCAGGGCAACGATCTCGCCGGTGCGGGCGCTCAGCGATACGTCGGCCAGCACCGCCCCGCCGCCCAGTTGCACGCTGACCCGCCGCACCTCCAGCGCGGCTTCGGCACTCTTCATGGTGGTCAGAAGTCGCGCGCCGCGGCGACGCGCAGGCGCTCGATGGCGGCGACGCTGAGCGCCGTGGTCAGCATCAGGATCGTTGCCAGCGCCATGCCCTGGCCGTAGTTGGCAGCGCCGGGGCGCGCCAGCGAGCGGAAGATGGCGGTGGTGATGGTGGGCAGCTCGGGGCGCGCGATCAGGGCGCTGGCGCCGAACTCGCCGAGCGATATGGCAGCTGCGAACAATGCCGCGCTGGCCACGGCGCGGCCGAGCACCGGCAACTCCACGTGCAGGAAGCGCTGCGCCGGCGAGGCGCCGAGCACCGCGGAGGCTTCGCGCAGGCGCGCCGGCACCGCCTGCAGCCCGCCCACCAGCGCGCGGAACACCAGCGGCAGCGCCACCAGGGTGTGCGCCACCGGCAGCAGCACCGGCGAGGCGCGTAGGTCGAACCCCGGCAGCCCGAGGGCGAGGATGAAGCCGAAGCCGAGGGTGACCGGCGAGGTGCCCAGGGGCAGCATCACCGCGACGTCGACCAGCCGCTGCAGCCACGCGCGGCGCACGCCGATCGCCGCCCAGGCGGCCGGCAGCCCCACCGCCAGGCTGAGCAGGGCGGTCAGGGCGGCGAACAGCAGCGAGTTGCGGATGGCGAGCAGCGGCGGCACGGCCAGCGCCGCCCCGCGCGGCCGGCTGCCGAGGCGGGTGATCAGGGCCAGGGTGAGCCGCCCGTCCTCCACCGAGAACAGCGCGCGCAGCGCCAGCGCCGCCAGCGGCACCACCAGCCAGACCAGCAGCGCGCCGACCGCGAGCGCCACCAGCAGCCGCTCGCGGCCGGCTGCCGGCCAGCGTTCGTGGGTGGCGGCGCGGCCCAACCGGGCGGTCGCGCCGTAGCGGGCGGCGGCGCTGCTGTAGGCGGAGGTGACCAGCGCGGTGAGCAGAAGCTGCAGCAGCGCCAGCACCGCCGCCGCGCGCAGGTCGAACAGGGTGACGGTCTGCAGATAGATCTCCACTTCGAGGGTGGCAAAGCGTCCGGCGCCGAGCAGCAGCACCACCCCGAACGAGGTGAAGTCGAACAGGAACACCAGCAGCGCGGAGGCGACGATCGGCCGGCTCAACAGCGGCATGGTCACCGTGCGCCAACGGCGCAGCGGTCCGGCGCCGAGCACCGCCGCGGTCTCGGTGACCTGCGGATGCAACTGCGCCCAGGCATCCCCCACCAGGCGCACCACCAGCGCCGTGTTGAAGAACACGTGGGCGGCGATGATCGCCCCTGCCGTGCCGGCGACCTGGATCGCGGGCAGCTCGGCAGCCTCCAGCAGCTGGTTCACGAAGCCGCGCGGCCCCAGCAGTGCCTGCCAGGCGGCGGCCACCACCAGCGTGGGCAGCACGAACGGCACCAGGGTGAGGGTGCGCAAGAAACGCTTGCCCGGAAAGCGGTAGCGGGCGAACACGTAGGCGGCCGGCAGGCCGACCGCCAGCGTGCACAGGGTCGAGACCGCCGCCTGCCAGATGCTGAACCAGAGCGCGCGCAGGGTGGTGACCGCGGTCAGGATCTGCCGGATGCCGATCCCGCCCTCGGCCCCGCCGCTCAGACCGCGCAGGATGATGGCTGCCAGCGGGTAGAGATAGAACAGGCCCAGGAACGCCAACGGCAGGAGCCACAGCCAGAGGCGCGCTCCGGGCCGACTGAAGACCGCCCACCAGGTCTGCCCAGGCCGGATGCCTGGCGCCGCATCAGCCACGTCCGCCGCCGGCTCGCCTCAGTCCTGCACTCAGCGCGCCATTGCTTCGCGCCACTGGCGGATCCACCGCTCGCGGTGCTCGGCTATGGCGGCCGGCTCGACGTGCGCGGGGCGCTCGGGAACCGACAGGAAGCGGCCGAACTCGGGCGCCAGAGGGACGTCGTCCATGACCGGGAACACGAACATGTTGAGCGGCAGTGACGCCTGGAAGCTGTCTTCGAGCATGAAGTCGATCCAGCGCTCGGCCAGCTCGCGGCGTGGCGTGCCCGCCAGGATGCCGGCGAACTCGATCTGCCGGAAGCAGCTCTCGTCGCCGACCATCACCCCGGTGGTGGGCGCCTCGATCGGGGTCTCCGCGTAGATCACCTCGAATGGCGGACTGGAACCGTAGGAGACCACCAGCGGCCGGTCGCCGGCGCTGGTGCCGCCGCTGAACTCGGCAAAGTAGGCGGTCTCCCAGTCGGGGGCCACGCGCACGCCGTTTTGCTGCAGCTCGCGCCAGTAATCGAGATAGCCGGGGTCGCCGAACCGCCCGATCGTGGCCAGCAGGAAGGCCAGGCCGGGCGATGAGGCGGCCGGGTTCTCGACCACCAGCAGGTCGACGTAGGCGGGATCTATCAGGTCCTCCAGCGTCTGCGGCGGCTCCAACCCGGCCTCTTCGAACCAGGTAATGTCGTAGTTCACGCACACGTCGCCGAAGTCGATCGGCGTGGCGTGGCCGCTGGCGTCGAGGCGCAGCTCAGGGGCGATGTTGGCCAGGGCCGGCGGCTCGTAGCGCTCGAACACGCCCTCCTGGAGCGCCCGGCTCAGGAACGCATTGTCCACGCCGTACAGCACGTCGGCGAGCGGGTTGCCCTGCGCCAGGATGGCGCGGTTCAGCGCCGTACCGGCGTCGCCGGCCAGCAGGATGCTGACCCGGGCACCGTAGCGCTCCTCGAACTCGGCCAGCACCTCCTCGGGGACCACCGTCGAGTCGTGGCCCATCACGGTAAGCACTTCCCGCTTGGACTCGGCGCGCGCTTCCGCGGACGGTTCGGCGCCGGCGTAGGCCGCGCACAACAGGGCCAGCAGTACCGGTACAACGGACAGATGACGCATGTATTCCTCCCGCCGGGGAGTGGAAAATGGCTGAAAATCAGGCTGCAGGTGGACGAAGTGCTCCCTCCGCCGGCATTACCCGGATCAGGTCTTGCGAGTCGAAAGCTCTGGGAGCGGCGCTCAGCGCCTCCTCCCACGGCTCTCCTCTCAGCTTGGCAATACCAAGCTCCCCGGTCTGTTCGAGCATACTAGACGCCAGGCGCGCAAGGGTCAACCGCGGGACCCAGGCAAGCAACCCCAAGCAAGGGACCAAGTGTGCACATTGGCCGCAGGCGGGCCGAATGGCGCAGACCGTCGGGAATACCGTGGCGCAGGTCGAGACGCCGCTCGTACGACGTTCGTCCCTGGTGGCGCTGATCAGCGTGGCCGGGCTCGGCATCGTGTCATCACCGGCGAACGGGAGCGTTAGGGCGGGCGATGACAGCCCGGAGAGTCGCTACTGTTGGATCGCCCAATCTCTCGGGGGCCAACGTGCAGGCGGCCGGTCGTGCTATGCTGGCATGGCGGACCTCCACGAATGATCGACCCTGGCCACGGGCACGACCGGCGCAACGTCATCCTGATCATTGCCGACACGTTTCGGCGCGACAATCTGCGGCCCCCCGCGCAGGGCGGCCCGCGCACCCCGCATCTGGATCGGTTCAGCGCCGAGCGGGCGGCGTCGGTGGAGCGCTACTACTGCGGCAGCTTCCCCACCGGTCCCAACCGTACGGACATCGCGACCGGGCGCGCGGGCTGGCCGCATCACCCGTGGCAGCCGGTGGCGCAGTCGAGCGACAACCACCTGGCGCGGCTGTTCGCCGGTGCCGGCTACCTGACTCAGTTGATCTGCGACTCCGCCCACCTGATCCAGCCCAACCTGGCTCTCTTCTCCGGTTTCCACGCCTGGTACTGCGAACGCGGCCAGGAGGGAGATACGCCGCTGCTGCACGCCAACGACCCGATTCCGGCGGTGGTGCCGCACGACAAGACCTTCCCCATCCCCGGCGGGCCCCGCCCCACCCTTGTGGACCGCCACCGCTGGCACAACCGTTACTTCGAGCTGGAGGAGCAGACCTTTTCCTACCGGACCGCGCGCACCACGGTGCGCTGGCTGGAGGAGAACTATCGCAGCCCACAGCCGTTCTTGCTCTGGGTGGACTTCTTCGACCCCCACGAACCGTGGGATCCGCCGGAGTACCTAGTGCGGCGCTACGACCCCGACTACACCGGAACGCCGATGCTGATGCCCAACTACGGTCTTGCCAGCCGCTACAGCCCGGCGGAGCTGGCCAACCTGCGTGCCCACTACCTGGCTGAGACCGAGTTGGTGGACCGCCACGTGGGCCGCGTCCTGGAGAAGATCGACGACCTCGAGCTGTGGGATGACACGGTGGTGGTGTTCGCCTCCGACCACGGGACTTCCCTGGGCGAGCATGGGCGGACCTCGAAGATCAACCGCGACCCCGACGACCACCGCTACTGGACGCTGTCGCCGGAGCTTTCGCACATCCCGCTGCTGGTTGCGGCGCCTGGCGTTACCCCGGGGATCCGGCACCCGGTGTTCGCCCAGCCGGTGGACCTGATGCCGACGCTGTTCGACCTGAGCGGCGTGTCAGCCGCGGGGACGGTGGCGCCGCCGCAGCCGCTTCACGGCCACTCCCTGGCGTCGGTACTGCGCGGGCACGACGGGGGCTGGCGCGACGCTACCCTCTCCGGATCCTTTCCCGGCGAGATTGCGCCGGGCGACGAGTGGCCGCGCGGGACCAACACGCCTTTCGTGATTACCCAGGATTACGGCTATGCTCCGATCGGAGAGAATGGCACTGCCCAGCTCTTCGACCTCGCCGCCGACCCCCTGGCCGAGCGGCCGCTCGGTGCCGACAGCGGCGCCCTCGAGGCCGGGCACGCCCGGCTCAGCGATTTGCTGCAGCAGATTGAATCGCCACAGTTGCTCCTGGAGTTCTTCGACCGCCGGCTGCGGCCCGGCAGGAGCTGAACCACCTCCTCCCCGTGACGGAAACCGGGAGCCGGCCTGTCAGCAGACTACCCTGACGGTCCTGCTTGCCGACCCGGTCCACGCTGCCGCCGGCCCAGCGATTCGTGCTATGCTCGCCGCGTGGATCTGCGAACGGCCAAGTCGATCTTTGCTCGGCACGCCGATCAATTCATCGCCGCATACGTGTTCGGCTCGGTCGCTGCCGGCAGTGCGGACGAGCACAGCGACATCGACGTGATACTGGTGCGCGACACGGCATTGCCGTACTTCGATCGGGTGCGTGAGGTAATGGACCTCCGTCTCGCGCTCGGCGCGGCGGACATGCTGATCTACACGCCCGTGGAGCTGGATCAGATGCTCGGCCAGGAGGGCCGCTACTTCGTCAAGCACGCGGTCCGCACAGGACACCGGATTGAAGGAACCCAACAGAGAAGCGAATCGCTGGCTCCGACAAGCTGAGGACGACCTGAAGTATGCCCAGCTTGGATTGCGCGAGGGGTTTCACGCCCAGGTGTGCTTCCAGTGCCAGCAGATTTGCGAGAAAGCGGTCAAGGCGCTCCGCTACGGTCGCGGCGAACGCTTGGTGTTCGGTCATGCCCTGGTAGAACTCGCCGCACCGCTGGAGCTTATGGCCCGGTTCCGCGAGAGTCTGGCAGTCCTCGACCAGTACTACGTTCCCACCCGATACCCGAACGGCCTGCCCGGCGGTGTCCCGTCCGAGGTCTACACCAGGACCCAGGCGAGCGCCGCGGTGAAGGTCGCACAACAGGTCATTGCAGCGGTCCGCAGGGAGCTGCAACCGGGCACCGACAAGGGCGAGCCACGGGCACCTGACGAGGATGCGGCTGAGTGAGGAGATGCGACTCGTGCGCATCGAGGCGGCGCCGTCAGACCGACACACCGGCGGCTGACGCCACCCGGCGCAGCGCGGCGGCGGCCGCTGTTACGGCGCGTTCCGGGGCGAGCGCAGCGAACGCCCGGTTCATCGGCTCGCAGCCGATCGGGCCACGATAGCCGATTGCCTTCAGGGCAGCCACGAAGCCGGCGTTGTCGATGACGTCGGTGGCACCGGGCAGTTCGCGCGCGAAGGCCTGCTGCTGCCGGCGGTCGAGTCCGGCGACGGCGTCGCTGAGATGCACCGTCACGATCTCCGCGGGCGCCAGGCTCAGGATGTCGGCGTTGGTCTCCGCCGCGCAGTACCAGTGAAAGCTGTCCAGCACCAGCCCGACGTTGGGGCGCGCCGCCGCCCGGCACAGCTCACGCAGACCGTCAAGGTTATGGACGAAGGAGTACCGGTGTCCGCGCCTGCGTGACTCCGGAGACAGATACTCCAGACCGAGCACGATGCCGTGCGCGGCGAGTCGGTCGGCCAGCTCGCGTACGCGCTGCACGTGCTGGGCGAAGTTGGTCGCGAACGGCAGCTCGTCGTGGAACGGCAGCACCGTCATCAGGGTGCGTGTGAAGCCGAGCCGGCGCGCGCTGCGGGCGGCTGCGGGGACCACCTCCATGCCGGCGCGCCACTGCACTTCGGGCACCGCCACCGCCGGATCGAGCAGGAAGCAGCACTCGGTGGCGAGGGCACCGGCCTGCATCCGCGCCCGCAACCGCTCCAGCCGCGGCCGGTCCAGGCGCTGAAGCTGGGCGCGCGACAGGCCGAGGCCGGCGAAGTGGTAGCGCCGCGCCAGCTCCGCGCTGGTCTCCGCCTCCATGTCCACGCCCAGCAGATGGGCGTTCACCGCGCCGAACATGCCCGCGCCGACGTCAGTCGGAGTCGATGCGCCAGCCGGGCGCAGTGAGGTCGGTTTCCCGCCCCGTCTCAGCGCTGGCGTAGGCGCCCTGCACCACTGCCACATCGGCGGCGGATTCCCATGCCGCGGGACCCAGCGGCGTCTCTCCGTCGATGCGGCGCAACAGATCGCAGTACACCGGGGTATAGGGGTTGGCGGAAGCCTCCCGGCGTTCCTCGTGTTCAACGCCGGCACGCGTCACCAGGCGCCAGCGGGCGGCGTCGAAGGTCACCATCCCCTCCTCGAACAGGTAGTGCGTGGTCAGCGGCCACCAGGCGGGGCGCGCCACGTAGCCCAGCTCCTCGTAGTGCATCGCGCCGCCGCCGCGATAGCGGACCAGCGCCGAGGTACATGCCTCCACCGGGTACTCGGCGAGCCGGGACACGGCGGCACTTACCGCGCCGGGGACCAGACTGGGCAGGCAGGCCCGCGTCTGCGCCAGCCGGTGCAGGCCGACGTTGGCGAACATGCCGCCGCCGCTGGCGGCGGCATCGAGGAACCAGGCGGGACGCCCGGCATGGAAGTAGTGGCGTACGTTGTGATGCAGGCCGCTGAGGAAGCGGCCCAGGGTGCCGGCGCGGAACCGGGTGCCGGTAAGCAGGGCGCTCGGATGGTAGGCGGCGGTGTCGCTCACCGCCAGGATGCGGCGGGCGCGGCGCGCGGCTTGCAGCAGGCTGCGGCACTGCTCGACCGAGACCGCCAGCGGTTTCTCCACCAGCACGTGGCAGCCGGCCTCCAGGGCGGCCACGGCCACGCTGCAGTGGAGGTGGTGCGGCAGCGCGACCACCACTACGTCCGGCGCCGACTGCAGCAGATCGCGGTGGT
>JAKZWC010000039.1:0-5501 GCA_047515735.1 Spirochaetales bacterium
CGACGAAGTACAGCCGCGACAAATTAGTCCTCTTGTTTTCACGCCCCAATTCCTCATCAACGCTCCTGAGTTTCTGCAAAAGGCTCCATACGGACGACTCCAGCAGAGTCGATCATACCTGGCCCGCGGATGGTTCAACGCGCCCGCGACTCCTGCGGATGCTCGATCTCGCCCTACTCGTTGTCCTTCTCGCTCAACTGCTCCAGCGGCTCCGGAACGTTGGCCGCCTGGATGATGCCGGTAGTCTCGGTGTTGCCGTCGAAGGCGCACCAGCGCACCCCGTTGGCCAGCACGCGGAGCACCCCGTCGTGATGGAAAATCGGATAGGTCTCGTGGCCGGGACGAAAGTAGAACACCTTGCCGCGGCCGCGATGCCACACCGCGCCGCTGCGAAACACCTCGCCGCCCTCGAACCAGCTCACGAATAGCAGTTCATCGGGTTCGGGTATGTCGAAGAACTCGCCGTACATCTCGGTGTTGGGGATCTCGAGGTAGCGGCCGCAGCCCTTGGTGATGGGATGATTGGGGTTCACCACCCACAGCCGCTCCCGCTCGCCCGCCTCACGCCAGCACAGCCCGCAACTGGTCCCCATCAGACGCTTGAAGATCTTCGAAAAGTGCCCGGAGTGCAGCACCACCAGGCCCATGCCGTTGAGCACGCGCTCCTGTACGCGGTCCACGATCTCGTCACGCACCTTGCGGTGGGCGGCGTGGCCCCACCACATCAGCACGTCGGTGCGCGCGAGTACCTCCTCGGTGAGGCCGTGGTCCGGCTGCTCCAGGGTGGCAGTGGCCACCTCCAGCCCCGGCTGCCGGCGCAGATATCCGGCAATCTGCTCGTGAATCCCGTCGGGATAGATGCTGCGCACAAAATCATTCGTCTGTTCGTGCACGAATTCGTTCCACACTGTTACGCGAATGGCCATCAGTTCCTCTCCTCGTTGTTCGATCTCAGGCCGGTTCCCATGCTCGCACCCATCCTTCGGGCAGGCTGGAACTCCGAGCCATCATTGTGGAACACCTATCCGGTGGCACTGTCCAGCCCCGTGCATCCTTACCGACGCAACGACTTCTGCGTGATGCTCCCCGCGTCGGCTTTGCACCTGGCGACACCTCCGCTACACTTTCAGTGACTGATGGCGGTACCGGCGGTGGAGGGGCGCTCCAACCAGCAGTGGGTAGCCGACCTCCAGGCGGAGAGCCCAGCCCGCGATGCCGCGCTTGCCGACCTGCGGCGTATCCTGCTCAGCGGATTGCGTCACGGTTTGCTACGCCGGGTGCGTGGCGCCGGAACCGAGTTCGACACCCAGGCTGAAGACTTCGCGCAGGAGGCGTTGCTCAAGGTTCTCGATCAGCTCGCCTCGTTCCGCGGCGAGAGCCGTTTCACCACCTGGGCTCACAAGATCGCGGTACGGGTGGCACTAACCGAGTTGCGCCGCAAGCGCTGGCACGACGTTTCCCTGGACTCCCTCGTCACCTCCCTCCCGGGGACACCCTCGATGGAGTTTCCCGATTCCGCGCCGGGTCCGGCCCAGGCAGCCGGCAAGAAGGCCGTGCTGGCGTTGCTGCACCGCTACATCGAACGCGAGTTGACCGCCAAGCAGCGCCAGGCGTTGCTCGCCGTCGGTATCTACGGCATGCCGCTGGAAGAGGTGGCGCGGCGCATGGGGAGTACCAGAAACGCGCTCTACAAGCTGCTGCACGACGCGCGCCGGCGCTTGAAGCGGAAACTGATGGCGGACGGATTCACCGCCGAGCAATTGCTCGAGGTGTTCGGGTAGACCACATGCGGCCAGACAACTGTCGCGCGCGGAAGACGCCGTGCGGGTGATTGAAGGGCGGGGAATCATCCGCTTCGGAAGGCTGGCTGGTAAGCTCCGGGACGGAAACAACGTCATGATGGGAGAGAGTGAGATTGGAAGTGGGTAAGCTGCCACTGTTCACGCGGCTCCAGCTTGGCGCCGGCGGTCTGCTCGGTCATCCGCCGCCGGGGCGGCCGCAGGCCAGCCTGCGCCACTTCCTGTCCGGGTTGGCGACCATGGTGGCGCGCACCGACGAACATGAGCTGTCCTGCGACGAGTGCATGCAGGAGTTGGACCACCTGGTGGAGTTGGCCGCCGCCGACCATCACGTCGACTCCCTGATGCCCCTGGTCATGGCCCATCTGCGCCGCTGCGGCGACTGCTACCAGGAATACGACGCGCTGCTGCGCATTATCCGCGCCGAGACAGCGGGCGGCGCATCACGTTGAAGCCGTTACAGCGGCGTCAGCAGTCCGGCCGGGCTGCCGCCCGTTCCCGATACAACGCGATCTCGCGTCCCACGCTGCCGTCGCGAAACGCGGCCCTGGTCCTGGCGCAGCCCGCCGCGATGCTCTCCGCGGCCTCCGCGCAGTAGAGCGCGGCTCCGGCATTGACACAGATCAGGTCGGCCAGCGGCGACCCCTCGTCACCGGCTTCGAGGGTCCGTACCAGCTCGGTGAAGGTGACCGCATTGTCGGCGCCGCTCCCCGCCGGAAGCCGCTCGTAAGCAACCTCGGCAATGCCGAACTGCTCCGGCCGGAAGGTATGGCGCCGTACCGTTCCGGCGCTGAGCTCGAACGCCGCGGTGGGCCCCGAGGTGGAGAGGTCGTCGATGCCGGGCGCACCGCAGACCACCAGCGCCCGGCGCCGGCCAAGCTGCCGCAGCACCTCGATGAGCTTTTCCGCGGCGGCCACGCTGCTGGCACCCATGAGCTGATACGGCGGCTGCGCCGGATTGCACAGCGGGGCCGCCAAGTTGAAGATGGTGCGCCGTGCCACCTGTTGGCGCGCCGGCGCCACCGCGGCCATGGCCGGATGCCACGCGCGGGCAAAGAAGAACGCCAGCCGCGACGCCTGGTAGCAGTCGACCATCGTCTCCGGGGCCAGCCCGTAATCGATGTCGAGGGCATCCAGAAAGTCCATGCTGCCGTTGGGCTGGCGCGACCCGCGGTTGCCGTGCTTTACCACCCTGGTGCCGGCGGCAGCTACCGCGAACGACGCCGCGGTGGAAACGTTGAACCGCTCCAACCCGCTGCCACCGGTACCGGCCAGGTCCACGCCGGTGCCGCGAATCGGATCCGGTGCCGGAGTGGCGCGCTCCAGAATGGCGCGTGCGAACCCCACCACCTCGGCCACGGCCTCGCCCTTCTCGGCAAGCGCGCGCAACAGGGCGGCCACCTGATCCACCTCCGTAGCCGCGGTCGCAAACACCGCGTCGGCGCACGCCTGCGCCTCGTCGACCGTCAGGTCCGTACCCGCAGCCGCGGCCGCGACATACTGCTCCAACATCCCACTCATGGTTCCGTACAGTAGCCCGACACGCCGACCGCCTGCCATGTGCCCCGCCACACCAGCGCGATGAGTTGACGCAGAGAACACCAGCGGCAAAGGTACCGGCATGAGCTCATCGACCCAGTCCGCTTCCTTCAGCGACCTGCGCGCGCTGTTCCTCAACTGCACCCTCAAGCGCTCGCCGGAACTGTCCCACACCCAAGGACTGATCGACATCTCCAGCGCCATCATGCGCAAGCACGGCGTAACGGTGGAAAGCCTGCGGCCGGTGGATTACGAGATCGCCCGCGGCGTCTATCCCGACATGACGGCGCATGGCTGGAGACAGGACCAGTGGCCGCAGATCGTGCAACGGGTGATGGCGGCCGACCTTCTGGTGATCGGCTCTCCCATCTGGCTCGGCGAGAAATCGTCCGTGTGCACCATGGTCATCGAACGCCTTTACGCCTCGTCGGGCGACCTCAACGAGCATGGTCAGTACGCCTATTACGGCGGCGTCGGCGGCTGCCTCATCACCGGCAACGAGGACGGCGCCAAGCATTGCTCCATGAACATCCTCTACTCGCTGCAGCATCTGGGTTATACCATCCCGCCGCAGGCCGACGCCGCCTGGCTGGGGGAAGCTGGACCCGGGCCGTCCTATCTCGACCCCGGCTCCGGCGGCCCCGACAACGACTTCACCAACCGCAACACCACCTTCATGACCTGGAACCTGCTGCATCTGGCGCGACTGCTCAAAGACGCCGGTGGCGTTCCGGCCCGGGGCAACCAGCGCTCACGGTGGGACACGGGCGAGCGCTTCGACTTCGAGCCCGCTCGACCGCAACAGGGCTGACGCGGCGCCAGCGCAGGGGTCATGGCCAGCGACGGCGCAGAACGCGGCACGAACACCAACACCGGAAGCGCAGGGTGATCGAGCACGCGCGCCTGCAGTTCAAGTGGCAGCGCCGGGTACTGCGCAAGAGCAGGTTGGACTTCGCCCCCGGATTGAACACCCTGGCCGGTCCCAATGGGTCCGGCAAGAGCACCATCATCAAGGCCCTGCTGCAGGGCACCGACTGCGAGCTGCAGTTCAAGGAAAGCTCCGAGCGCCGGTTGTTCGACACCGAGCTGATGAACCCGCGCGTAGTGTCCGCTCCGGCGCGCACCCCCGCCGAGATGGCGCTACGTCTGCGCGGCAACTTCTCCTCCCACGGGCAGATGCTCCGCCACACCCTGGCCGCCCTGCCGGCCGGCCCGCGCGGCATGACCCTGCTGGTGGACGAGCCGGAGGCAGGCCAGGACTTCGCGGCGGTGCAGCAGATCAAGCGCCTGATGGACGCGGTATGCGCACGCGGATACCAGGTAATCGCCGGCTCCCACCACCCGGTGTTCTGGTTCGACACCTGCCTCATCGAGCTGGAGCCCGGCTACACCCGCCGCGTCCTGGACGCCCTGGCGGCACTGCGGTAAACCGGTCTCGACCGCCGGGTGCGCTCATGGTGTCCGGCGTAGCCGGTAGCCCGGTGTCGGAAGCGCGCCTCTCGTGGCGTTCTGAGACGGCACGGTCGCTCCGTGACGCCGGAGACCATGAAAACCGGCGCACAGGGTTCGCCCGCTGGACACGATTTCGGGACGAGGCGCCGAGCTCACCGCCGGTGCCGGGCGGCAGCCTACGTGCAGGCCGCCGCCCCAGGTTGGACCGTGGTGTCGTTACTGCTTGATATACACTTGGTCCGCCCAGCGGTTGAGGGTGCCGCCCCAGGCTGAGTTCGTAGGCCATATGATGGGTGGATTGCCGACATTGTTCTTGGCCACCACCAGCCGTGGGACCATGCCGACGGTACCGATTATCAGCGCGTGATCGACATTGTAGCTCATGTGCTTGCGGATCAGCTCTCCGTGCTCGGGAGAATCCGCGGGATACCCGCGTGAGTCCTCGAACCAGGAAACGTACTCTTTGACCCAGTCCGGCGGCTCCTCGCCCGGCAGCTTGCCGCCGTAGCTGTCGAGGGTCGCTTCTCCCATGCGGATTGCCCGATCGGCGCGGAACCAGGCACCCCACACCGGCGCCCACTCCGACTCCATGCGACCAGGCGTGCTGAACTGGGGGATGTTCTCCAGCTTGCGGCCGGCGATGTCGTAGTCCGGCTCCGGCTCGAAGTACATGTCCCAGTAGACGCCGGTCTCCAGCTCCTTGATCTCCAT
>JAKZWC010000040.1:0-2741 GCA_047515735.1 Spirochaetales bacterium
GACATGTGGATACGGTGGCATGACAGTCGTTCTCAGAACTTGCCCATTCCCAGGGGATATTGTCAAGCTCACCCACCGGACCGGGGACCGGCGTTGGCATGGGAGAAACACAGGGCCGCAAGCGTATACTGGGAGAACGTATCTTTAAGGGGGCGCGAAGTAGGCCGGCGATGCACTGGTGTAGCGCCCTGCGGGGCGAACCCGTTGTCAAGCTTGGTCCCGAGGCCCGTGGCGTTGGCATTGGTGAGGCTCAGCCCGCGACGCGGTCGCGGCGTTGATCCATCCCGATAAGGAGAATGCTCAGTTGGTTCACGCCTCGGCCGCTCCACTCATTCACAGGGAGGAGTCATGGCACGACGCAGACGCAAAGGCAAACGGAGCGGCAAAGGCAATCGCTCGGCGCAGCCGCAGCAGGTGCACCCCGAGGCCGCAGGTCTGGACGTGGGGGCCACCATGGTATACGCGGCGGTACGCGCTGAGCGCGCCGAGGCGCGGATCCAATCGTTCCCGACCTTCACCCGCGATCTGCATGCTTTGGCCGATTGGCTGAGTACCTGCCAGGTAACCACGGTCGCCATGGAGTCGAACGGCGTCTACTGGATTCCGGTGCACCAGATCCTGGAAGCACGCGGCTTCGAGGTGCTGCTGGTCAACGCCCGTCATGTGCGCTCAGTGCTCGGTCGCAAGAGCGACGTCGAGGACTGCGAATGGCTGCGCTACCTGCACTCGGCCGGCTTGCTGCGCGGCTCGTTCCGACCGGCTGACGAGGTATGTGCGGTGCGCTCCTTGTTGCGTCATCGCGACCGCCTGGTCAAACCGCCTCCCGTAGCGTGTGGCACATGCAGAAGGCATACGACCAGATGAACGTCCATCTGCACCACGCCATCTCCGATCTGACCGGGCTCAGCGGCCTCGCCATCACCGACGCCATCCTGGACGGAGAGCGCGACCCGGCGCGCTTGGCGGAGCTGGCCCACCCGCGGATCAAAGCCAGCCGTGCCACCCTGATCAAGGCTCTGGAGGGAGATTGGCGAAGCGAACATCTGTTCACCCTGCGCCACGCACGCCGCACCTACGCGCACTACCAACAACTGATCAGCGAGTGTGATCAGGAGATCGAAGCCCGCATCCGCGCATTCGAGCAGACGCAGGAGCCGCCCACCGCGACCGCTACCGACCAGCAACCGCCGGAGTCCCCTGAGACGCGCCCGCAACCGCCTGCGGCGACTCCGCAACCGAGCACCATGCAAGCCCACCTCACGCGCTTGTTCGGCACCGACCTGACCCTCATTCCGGGCATCGGCAGCGCCACCGCACTGGTCCTGTTCAGCGAACTCGGCTCCGATCTGACGCGGTTTCCGACCGCCTCACAGTTCGCATCCTGGCTGAACCTCTGTCCGCAGAACAAGATCACCGGCGGCAGGGTGACCAGCTCGCACACTGGCCCCGGCGTCAACCGCGCGGCCCAGGCGCTGCGCATTGCAACCCAGACCCTGTACCGCAGCCACTCCGCGCTGGGTGACTACTTTCGCCGCAAGCGTGCCCGGGTCGGCACCCCGCAGGCAATTGCCGACACCGCCCACAAGATGGCGCGCATCATCTACCACCTCGTGACCCGCCGCGTCCTCTACGATGACAACCTGCTGTTCCTGCAACAGCGCCAGGACCGCAAACGCCACGAACGCCGACTTCGCAATCAGGGCCGCGCTCTCGGCTTCCAGCTCGTTCCGGAGCCTGCCTAACTACTCGTGCTTCTCAGGAGCAGGATCCCCTTCACTCGCCCCGCTCATCGATGAACGGCACCGGCCGCCCCGGTTCGCGACGCTCCAGAGCGTCGAGGTTCGCCCCCCGTGGCATGTTGTCGGCCAGCCATCGTCCCATGGGCTTGGCCGATCGGGAGTTGGCGTTCCAGAGCTCGGCCGGCACGACCACAAACGACCTTCTCATGCCGATACGCTGAGGACCTTCCTGTTCGGCGCGGCGCAATACCTCCGACAAACGCGCCTTGGCCTCGGCAACGGTCCAGACATGCCCGGCAGGCGACTGTGTCACGAGTGTGCCTCCATACTTGAGAATATAGTCCAGCATGGACCATGTTTCGCGTCCGGTCCATTCGAGTGGCAGTGCCGGGCTTTATGCCATACAGTGTTGTCGAAAACTGAGGGTACGTGACGCGCATGGCGCGCATTCAAGGAGGTAGGTGATGATGACCATGGGAAGACTAATACGGCTGCCGGCCACTGCGGCGGCCTTGCTGGCGCTGGCTGCTGCCGTGTTCGCCGGCGGCGCCGAAGAGGGCGCGCAGGCGGCAAGATCAGGCTGCCCCGGAGGCGATGGCCGGCGCCGGCATGACCTTCGACCACGAGTGGGACTCGCTGCGCACGTTCGTGACCGTGTCCGAGTACACCCGCCAGACCGGCAACGCGGTCGGCGACTACCATGAGGCGCCGGAGTTGGCGGCGCGCGTCGCGGACGGCTCGCTGGAGCCGGTCGCCGACCGGCTGCCCGCCGATCCCGCGCTGGTGGTGCCCTACCATGAGATCGGCCAGTATGGCGGCACCGCGTTCATCGGACGCATGAGCCGGCTGAACTGGTCGGATGCGCAGATGATCGGCATCAGCTACGAGCCGGTCACCCGGCTCGCCTCCGACCACCGCACCGTGCTGTGCAACGTGTGCGAGGCGTGGCAGATCAGCGACGACGCGCAGACCGTGACCATCCACCTGCGGCCCGGCATGCAC
>JAKZWC010000041.1:0-2691 GCA_047515735.1 Spirochaetales bacterium
GGTCTGATGCGTGCCGGGGACGCTAAGCCACGAGCCAAAGGTGCCGTCAACCTTCGTACGGTACTGGTACGCTCGGGTTCCTCCGCTCTCGCCCCAGGAAACAGGCGGCTCCCATCCGATCCTGACAACCTGCTCCGTTACCTCTACGGAGCCGTATATCAACCGGTAGATGTCGATCAGCTGAGGGGCGCCTACGAACGTAGCGGTATTCGTAGGAGGCGCCGCCGGGGTGACACCGGGGCTGTTGGTGTTCCCAGTGTTGCCCCCGCTTTCACCCGTCTCCGAAGCAACCTCGTCACTCGGAATTTCGATCTGCTCGCCAGCTGGCGTCGCCGCCGGCACGTTGCCTCGAGGAGCAACCGCCGCGCCGCAGCCGTTCAGCGCTACAGCAAGTAGCGCTACGAAACCAACAAGGGTATACCTCATTCTTTCTCTCCTCAGCACGTCACCTTGTCGCGCGCCAGGCGACCCGGCGCCGCGCGCAAGTGAAGGCATTCAAGGCACCCAATGCCGGCCCGCGAAAGAGGCCGGGACGGAGGCCCCGGGATAGCTTGTAACGAACCGCCGAACCGATGGCGTTGGTCGGCTTCAAAGAGGTGCTTCTGGGAGTACACTGAGTACACTAACGTTTGATGAATCTTGAACAGCATGTTATGTTCTTTTGCGAGTAATGCTATAGGCAACTCATCACGCATTAATCTTCATTATACCATAGAGGACGCACCAAGCCGCAACACTGGATCGGTCGGTCAAGAACCACGATCGCGACGCCCTGCGCATTCGTATGGTCTACGAAGCCCGGTGACCTTCGCCGAGTTCTTTTCCTGTGCGTTCGGCGGAGCCACCCCGTTCGCCTACCAGCAGGCACTCGCCGAACGTGATTGGCCGGACGCTCTCATCGCACCCACCGGCCTCGGCAAGACCGCGGCCGTGGTGCTCGCGTGGCTGTGGAAGCGCGCCACCGCGCCTGATAGTGTCCCGCGCCGCCTGGTGTACTGTGCCTCCCGATGCGCACGCTTGCTGACCAGACGCACCGCAACGCGACTCAGTGGCTGCGCCGCCTCAGTGACCTGCCGGCGCACCCGGACGCTCCACTGCCTCACCCGGAGCGCGACGTACACCTGCTCATGGGCGGCGAGGACGAGCCGCGCTGGTACCAGGAGCCGGAGCGAGCCGCAATCGTCATCGGGACTCAGGACATGCTCATCAGCCGCGCGCTCATGCGCGGGTATGCCATGAGCCGGTTCCGATGGCCAGTCGACCTCGCCCTGCTGCACAACGACGCCCAATGGGTGTTCGACGAAGTGCAACTGATGAGCTCGGGGCTCGCCACCTCCACGCAGCTTGAAGGGTTGCGGCGCAAGCTCGGGACGGAGATCCGCGCTGCCAGCCTGTGGGTATCGGCGACGCTGCACGCGGAGTGGCTGCGCACGGTTGACGCGCCCGCCAACCCCACCGTGTGGCGCGTGCCTTGCGACTTCGCCGAAGACCAGGCATCTTCCCGCGTGCACAGGTTGCTCGACGCACCAAAGCACATCGAGCCGTCCGCGGTGCGCCCGGCGAGCGCCAGGCAGGCCGATGTCGCGGCCTATGTGCGAGGCCTGGCAACGGAGACCCGCGCATACCATCGGGAAGGTCGGATGACGCTGGTCATCCTCAACACGGTTGCCCGCGCCCAACAGGTGTACGCGGCCCTCCTCAAGCAGGGCACGCCGCCCGATCGTCTCGCGCTGATCCATTCCCGCTTCCGGCTTGCCGACCGGACGGCGCAGATGGGTAGACTTCCGCAACCGCGCGCAACCTGCAACCTCATCGTAGTCACCACGAGTCACCACGCAAGCGATCGAGGCAGGCGTCGACCTGTCCGCCGCCACGCTGATCACCGAGCTCGCTCCGGCTTCCTCGTTGGTGCAGCGGTTTGGCCGGGTGAACCGCTACGGCGAACTGAACGACAGCGGCGGCGCAACCATCCGCTGGGTCGACCTCGCCGCTGTGGATGATGCGCTTGCCGTCCCCTACTCGCCGCTGGAACTGGCTACCGGGCGGGCACGGATCGTCGGACTGCGCGATGCCGACGATACCGACATCCAGGTGTTCTGGCGCGACTTCGAGCGCTCCCTTGGGCCGCTCACCCAGCCTCCGCCGCAACGCGACGAACTGTGCACGGTACCGATCGGCCAGGCCCGCGACTGGCTGAAGAAGGTGCGCGACAAGCACCGCCTGTTGCCCTATCAGGCCGATCCGCAGGTGAAGCGCCGGGGCAGCCGGACGCGCGACGTCGCATGGGTGCCGCTGGACGCCGTTCCGTGGCCGGGGCTGGTGCTGATGCTCCACGTGACCGCGGGCGGCTACTCGGCCAAGACAGGATTCGACCCCACGGTGACGGCGCCTGCCGTTCCGGTGCACGGTCCGGAGGTCGCCGCCCGGGTCGCCGAGACGCTCGATACCGATCCCGAAAGCGAGCAACCGGCGGTGGCGCTCGGCGCTCATCTCGGGCACGTCGCGCGGGAGGCAAAGCGGCTGTGTGAAGTGCTTGGAGTAGACGGCGGCGAAGAGGTCGTACGAGCGGCCCGCTGGCACGACGTCGGCAAGTCCCACCGCGCCTTTCAGGAACGGCTCGGGGTCAGCGCGACGGAGCCGCCGCTGGCCAAGGCGCCGCACTACGACGTGAACAAGGGCCGCCCCTACTTC
>JAKZWC010000042.1:0-2705 GCA_047515735.1 Spirochaetales bacterium
GCCAGAAGCGTGGCGAGTGGTCGAACACCACCAGATGGGCCAGTTCGTGGATCAGCACGTAGTCGAACACCGGCGGCGGGGTCAGCAGGAGACGTGTCGAGATGGTGATGTTGCCGCTCGCGTTGCAACTTCCCCAGCGGCTGCGGGTGAAGCGGTAGCGCACCGTCCCCAGCGGCAGCCGGAAGAACTGCCGGTTGAGATCCTCGACCCGGCGCCGCAGCTCCGGCTCCTTGGCCAGGGCCAGACCGCGGCTCACCAGCCGTGGCAAGGCGTGGTCCTGCGCGGCGGCAGCCAGGCGGTTGGAAAGGACGATGCGGATCACCGGCGTGCCGTCCGGCTCCAGGCCGTTCAGGCGCACGCCGTTGGTAACCCGGGGGGCGTGTCCGATGCACAGCCGGAACCGGTCGTCGCCGATGGTCAGCATCTGGCCGTCCCGGTAGTTGCGTCGGGGCCGGATCCGGTAGCGCTGCGGATCGCGGCGGATAGTGTGCAGCGCCCACCGCAGGAGCGTCGCCACCTGCTCCTCGCAGGCAGCCGTGCTGTCGGCGGAGGGCACCCGGATCAGGACCCCGTGTGCGCCGATGGTAGCACGCGCATTGGGGCGCGGTTCGTGGCTGACGGTAACCGGGATGGTCACGTCCGCCACCTGCAACTCGAGGCGGGTGGCGGCAGGCGGCTGCAGGCGTACCGCCGGTACCCGGAACTCCGTGGTGTCCTTCAATCGGCGTGCTTGAAGGCAACCACGCCGTTGTGGCCGCCGAAGCCGAAGCTGTTGGAGAGGGCCGCGCGCATCGGCGCCGCCACCCCGCGCTGCGCAACGTAGTCGAGATCGCACGCCGGGTCCGGCTCTTCCAGGTTGGCCGTGGGCGGGTAGAACTGTTCGTGCAGCGCCTTGACCGTGACCACCGCCTCGACCCCACCCGATCCGCCGAGCAGATGGCCCACCATCGACTTGGTGGAGGATACCTTGAGCCGGTACGCGTGCTCGCCGAACACGCCCTTGATGGCGGCCGTCTCGACCGGGTCGTTGAGCGGGGTGGAGGTGCCGTGGGCGTTGATGTAGTCAACCCCCTCCGGCTGCAGCCCCGCGCTGCGCATCGCCTGGCGCATGGCCGACTGCGCGCCCAGCCCCTCCGGGTGGGGAGCGGTGAGGTGATAGGCGTCGCAGGTGGCGCCATACCCGGCCAGCTCGGCATAGACCTGCGCGCCGCGCGCGGCGGCGTGTTCCGCCGACTCGATGAGCAGTATGCCGGCGCCCTCGGCGAGCACGAAGCCGCTGCGCGACTTGTCGAACGGACGGCTGGCGCGGTGCGGCGCATCGTTGAAGCTGGTGGTAAGGGCCTGGAGGTTGCCGAAGCCGGCAAAGGCGATCGGCGAAATGAGCGCTTCCGCGCCGCCGGTGACCATCACGTCGCACAGGCCCGCGCGGATGCAGCGCAGCGCGCGCCCGATGGCGTCGGTGGCCGAGGTGCACGCCGAGGCGATCACCAATCCCGGACCGGTAATGCCGAACTTGATGGCGATCTGACCCACTGGGCTGTTGGCCATCATCTTGGGCACGAACAGCGGCTCGACGCCGCTGGGGCCGCGCTCGCTCAGCTTCTCGCAAGCGCGCTGGAAGGAATGGACACCGCCGAAGCCGACCCCCAGCATGATGCCGGTACGCTCCGGCTGCAGTGCCCCGGACCGGTCCAGCCCGGCGTCGCGCAACGCCTGGATCGCCGAGACCATGGCGTACACGGTGAACGGATCCATGCGCCGCGCCTCTTTGCGCTCCAGGTAGTCGCCCACGTTGAGGTCGTGCACCTCGCTGGCGACCTTGGCCGCCAGCGGTGCAGGATCGAACTTGGTGAGCGGGCCGATGCCGATGATGCCGGCGCGCGCGCTCTGCCAGGTCTCCGTAGCGGTGTTGCCCAGAGAGCTGACCGCCCCCAGCCCGGTTACCACTACCCGCGTGTCGTTGTCCAGTTCGGACATGCCGGTTACAAGGTGGCTGGCAGCGGGCGCCGCCGTCAACCCACGCCGGCGGGTCGCTCAAGTGGGGCGGTCAGTCGCGTTGAGCGCCGAAGTCGGCCTGCGGCTCCAGGTGCACGGTGCCGGCGGCGGTGTCGTGGATCTGGCCGATCTCCGCGGTAACGTCGGCTACGGCCTCCTCGCCCAGCGCCACCTCGAGCATCACCTGCGCGTCGTACCGCTCGCCCGGCTGCAGGCTGACCACGCGTCCGGCGGCACGCTCCACGGCGCGGGTGTTGGGGTAGTTGGTGGCGGGCTCGATGCCGATCACGTACCCCTGCTCGGTGGCGGCGGTGTTCTTCCACAGGGTCAGACAGGGCAGTTGGCGGCGGTCGAAGCGCACCACCGCGGCGCGGCTGGCGTCGGCGGCGATGAGCGCGGCCAGGGCGGCCCCGTCACCGGGCCGCGCCGCCGGCTGGAAGAAGTACACCTGCTCCACGTAGCCGGCGGTCGGGCCGAGACACACCGCGGCGCGGGCCGCGGCGCTGGCGGCGTCCGCGCCGAGACCCTCCCGGGCGCGGGTGTCGCGTGGGGCCATGGCGGCGAACGGCACCGCCACCCGGCTGCCCGCCTCCAGGAACGGCGGTCCGAAGTTGCAGTGGTAGAGCAGTTCCAGCTCGGCCGGGGTGGCCTGCAGGTTGTGCACGCTGTCGGCCACCGTGATGCGGGATGAACCCGGCGTCACCGAGATG
>JAKZWC010000043.1:0-7167 GCA_047515735.1 Spirochaetales bacterium
CACCAGGGCGGTCTGATAGCCCGCGCCGCGCAGCAGCTCCGGCAGCACCACCGCGTGCGGGGAGAGGTTGATGCCGTTGGCGCGCACCCCGTGAGCGCTGGGTAGCAGACCGGTGAGCAGGGTGGCGCGCGACGGCATGCACACCGGATTGGCGCAGTAGGCGCGGGAAAACCTCACCCCGGCCGCCGCGATGCGGTCGATGTGCGGGGTGCGCAGCACCGGGTTGCCGGCGCAGCCGAGCCAGTCGGCGCGCTGCTGGTCGGTCACCAGCACCAGCACGTTGGGGCGCTGCGCGAGTCCCACTTACGAGGCTAGCCCCAGGCGGCGCCAGCGCTCGCTCAGATCCACCACGCCGCCTCCCAGCCGCGCCTCGTCGATGGCCAGGGCGGTGACGCTGGCCACCAGCCCGTCGCGCCCGCCCGCCGGCGGCGGGCCGCCCTCCAGCAGCGCCGCCACGCAGGAGGCCAGTTGCCGTTCGTCGCCGCCGCCGTGCTGGCTGGCGTTGCCCACCTCGGTGCGCTGCCACTCGCTGCCTTCGAAGTCTCGGGTATAGGTAACCGGCGCGAACTGGAAGTAACCCCAGTACAGGTCGCCCTCGATACAGCCGGCGTCGCCGACGACGTACATGCGGCGGCTGGGCATGCCGCAGTTCTGGTTGGCGTGGAAGGTGGCACGCACGCCGTTTTCGTACTCGATGATCGCCACCTGGTGATCGACGATGTCCTTCTCGGAATTGAAACAGCACAGGTCCAGCGCGCGCCCGCGGCTCAACTCCAGCTCGGCGCGCGTAGTGGGCTTCGGTGGCGGATCCTCCAGGCGCAGGCGATGGGCGCATTCCAGGTCACAGTCGCGGCAGTACAGGGGCGCCTCGGGGCGCGGCGTGAACACCGAACGGCCGCCGAACGAGGCCACCCGGCGCGGCAGCGCGCCGGCGAACCAGGTGAGGATGTCCAGGTCGTGGCAGCACTTCTCCAGCAGGTAGCTGCCGGTGAACTTGCGGAACCGGCGCCAGTCACGGTGGAAAAACGCCCCCTGCGCCGCGCCCAGGTTCTCGTTCGCCTCGAGGCTCACCAGGCGGCCCAGGTCGCCGCGCTCGAGGCGCCGCTTCAGCTCGCGGTAGAACGGCGCGTAGCGCAGCACGAAGCCGACGATCAGATGGCGTTCGGCGGCGCGCGCCGCGTCCCAGATCGCCTGGCAGTCGGCCACGGTGGTGGCCATCGGCTTCTCGCAGAACACGTGCTTGCCGTGCTCGAAGGCGGCCACCGCTGGCCCCCGGTGGGCATGATCGGGCGAGCACACCAGCACCAGGTCCACGTCGTCGCGCCGCACCACCTCGCGGTAGCCGGCCACCACGCTGGCCTCCGGAGCCAGCTCCGCCCGCACCCCCTCGGCGGTGCCCGGAGCGGGATCGTACAGGGCGGTGATGCGCGTCCGGCCGAGCGCCTGCAGCCGCTCCAGGATACGCCGCCCGCGCGCCCCGCAGCCCACGGCGCCGATGCGCAGTTCACTCGTCGCCATCAATCCGCTGCCGTACGTCGCCGAGCAACTGGTGCAGGGCATGCAGCATGAACGCGTAGTCGATACCGGTCAGGCTCCAGTGCATGCCGCGGCCGAAGGAGGCCGCAATCTGCTCGGCGCTGCCCCCCATCCCGGAGCCGATGAACACGCCGGCGGCACGGGCACGGGCGATCACGTGGTCGATGGCAGCTTCCACCTTGGGATGATGCGGCTCACCGAGCAGCCCCATGCTGCCGGCGAGGTCGTTGGGGCCGAACACCAGCGAGGCGATGCCGGGCACCGCCACGATCTGGTCGATCTGCTCGACTGCG
Organism: Spirochaetales bacterium; assembly: GCA_047515735.1. GTDB lineage: Bacteria > Spirochaetota > Spirochaetia > SZUA-6 > Bin103 > Bin103. The sequence continues at coordinate 1,830 of JAKZWC010000043.1, forward strand.
TCGACGTGCTCGATCTGCAGAATCGGGATTACGGAAGCGTTGGCTTCGCGCACGAAGTCGACGCCGCCGTGGCGCCCGTAGTTGGAGGGCCGCCGCGGCCCGTAGCCGCGGATGCCGGCCGGCGGATAGAGGCACGCCTCGACCGCGCGACGCGCCTCCGCGGCGGTGCGTACCATCGGTACGATGATGCCCGCGGCGCCGGCGTCGAGGACCCGTTTGATCATCACGTGGTCGTTCCACGGCACGCGCACGATCGGGGTGGCCGGCGCGCCCTTGGTGGCCATGATGTGGCCCTGCACCTCGCCCATCGAGAGGGGATTGTGCTCCTGGTCGATCCACACGAAGTCGACCGAGTCGGCCAACGCCTCGGTGATGGTGGGGTCGGATACGGATACCGCGGCGCCGAGCACCGGCTCGCCCGCCTGCAGCTTGCGCATGAAGGTATGGGGATGGTTCACGCCGGCGACTATAGCCGCCCCCGCGCCGTCCCGCCACCGTCGCGGCGCCGCTCGGGCAGTGTCAGACCGGGGCCGCCGCCGCCGCGCCCGGCCAGCGGTAGATGCGGGCCGCGTTGGCGCCGAAGTACCTGGCCGCGGCGCGGCTGCCGTGGGTGGCGAAGTAGCGGCGCACCACGCCGATGGCGCCGGCGTAGGGCCCGGCACGCTCGCACACCGGCCAGTTGCTGCCATACACCAGGCGCTCCTCGCCGAACGCCTGCCACAGGGTATCGAGCACCGGCCGGTAGTAGTCGAGCTCCGCCGGCGGCGGCTGCACCACGCAGTTCTCGATCACCGAGGACACCTTCAGCGCCACCTGCGGCAGCGCGGCGGCGGCCTGTACCGCCTGCACCCACCGCGACGGCGGCGCGCCGCCGTCGATGGCCACTCCGCCGATGTGCTCGAGGACGACGCGCAACTCGGGCAACCGCCGTGTGAGGGCGAAGAACCCGTCCACACCGGCACGCAGCCGCTCCGCATCGAGCCCGTCACGCGGCGCCATCATCAGCGCCACGTCCAGGTGCAGGTCGCGGCGGGCCAGCAGCTCCATGTCCGCCATGAAGGTGCCCGCGTCGAGATGGGCGAACAGGGAGCCGCGCCCGCCGGGGGTGCGGTCGCCCCAGAAGCGGATGCCGCGCACCCGCGGGTCGGCCGCATACCGCGCCAGCTCGCCGGCGAACTCCGGCGCTCCCGGTTCCAGGCGCGCCACCAGGGCCTTCACGAACGGATCGCGGTCGGCTTCCTGCAGCACCCAGCGGTTGTCGGCGATGCGTTCACTCGCCTCCACCACCACCACGCCGTCCACTCCCTCCGGCCGGGCGACGGCGCGGCAGTCGGCGGCCAGGGTACGCCGGTAGATGGGCGAATCGGGCGCCGGCCACGGCACGCCCTCGGGACGGGTCGGATCGTAGAGATGAACGTGGGTATCTATCACCATTCGGGGCTCCGTCACGGCAACGGGATCCGCAGGTGCGGTCCGATGCCGGCCAGGATCTGCTCCAGCTCGCGCCGGTCCTCGGCGTCGAGCCGGGGGGCGCCGGGCATGCGCAGCTCACTGGTGGCGAACACGCCGCGGCGCACCAGCAGCTCCTTGCACACCCGCAGCCCCAGGAGCTGGATCAGGTTGATCAGCGGCAGCAGCACGTTGAACAGACGCCGCGCCGCGGCCTCGTCGCCCTCCTGCCAGGCGTCCCAGATGCGCCGGTGCAGATCGGTCATTTCCGTTGCCGGCATGAAGCCGGTGGCGCCGCGGCGCAGCTCCGACAGCATCCAGCGCCCGTGGCCGCCGCCGAACACGCCCCGGCAGTTGCCGCTCACCTGGGCCAGCAGGGCGCTGATCTGATGCGCGCTGGGCTCCATCTCCTCCTTCACGTACTGCACCTCGTCCACTTCGTCGAGCAGCCGGTTGATCAGCTCCACCCCCATGCCGGCGAAGGTGTGCTGGATAAACACCGGGCGGCCGGCGGCGGCGGCGATGGCGCGGTAGTAGGCGGCGATCTCCTCGCCGCTGCCGGCACCGAGGAACGGCGGCAGCGCGATGACCGCATCGGCGCCGGCGCTGGCCGCGTGACGGGCGTGTTCCACCGCCCCCGCTTCGCTGCTGGCCGCCACTCCCGCCACCACGGGGAGCGCGCCACCGGCGGCGCCCACCACCACCTCCAGCAGACGGTGACGTTCACGATCGGTGAGATACTGGAACTCGCTGCCCAGCACCGGAAACACCATCCCGTGGGCGCCCGCCTCGATGCAGAACGCCACCTGCCGCTCCATGCCGGCAGGGTCGATGCCGCGGTCTGCAGCCAGCGCCACCGGCAGCACCGGGAAAATGCCGCGCAACGGGGCGGCGGCCGCACTCGTCGGCGACGTCAACATGAATCCTCCAGCCGGTGGGCATCGATGTAGTCCCAGTTGATCAGGTAGCCCAGCCCGGGAGCGTCCGGTACCGGGACGCAGCCATCCGCATCCAGCGGATCGCAGTTCCGTTCCAGGTAGGGCTCGGGCGCGTCGTAGTCGATGCCCGGCGCCAGCAGGCCACGCTCGTAGTACTCGCAGGTATCCTCGCTGGTGGAGCCGAGCACCTGCAGGTTGCCGAACCCGGCCATGTGGATCTCGCACTTGAATCCGAACGCCTCCGCCACCATGGCGGTCTTGCGGGCGCCGGTCACGCCGCCGCGCAGGACGTCGATGCGCACCATGTCGCAGGCGCCGCGCCGGATCCAGTCGGCGCGGCTGTAGACGCTGCCGGCGACGATCTCGGGCGCCAGGATCGGAATCTCCAGCTCGCGGGTAAGCCGTTCGTAGGCCGCCACGCGATACTCCAGCATCGGCTGCTCGTACCAGTAGAAGTCCAGCCGCTGCAGCTCGCGGCCGACCCGCAGCGCCTCCTCCAGGGTACGGTAAGTGCCCCACGGATCGAAGCTGAGCACCATCTCCGGTCCCACCGCGGCGCGCACCAGCCGGCACGCCTCCAGATCCTGCGCCACGTGGGAAGGCCGGCCCCCCGGCTGCGCCTGCCCGGTGAGCGGATCCCAGAAGTAGTAGGGGTGGATCTTGTAGTGAGTATAGCCCTGCTCCCGGCACGCCAGCGCGTGCGCGGCGTACTCCTCGGGAGTGCCCATGTTGGGATAGGTGCTGGCATACGCCTTCACCCGGTCGCGGCAGCCGCCGAGGAGCTTGTATACCGGCATCCCCAGCGCCCGGCCCGCCAGGTCCCAGAGCGCGTTGTCGATCACGCTGATGGCGGGCTCAGGCAGGTTGAGGGTCCACATCCAGTGCCAGAACCGCTCCCGGTCGAAGGGATCCTGACCCACCAGCAGCCCCTTGAGCCGGTGGCTCACCAACTCGCGGGTGGCGCAGTCCATGCCGCTCTGATCGCCGTGACCGCCGCCGCCGAAGTAGTAGCCCTCCACTCCCGCGTCGGTGGAGATGCGGGTGAGGGTCTGGGTGGTGTCCGCCTGGCTCACCACGCCGTTGTGAAACACGGCACGCGGCACCGTGAACCGAATCACCGCTAGGTCTGATATCGTCATTACGTCTCGTCCCTCGCGGTCCGATCATATAGACTGCGGCCATGATCGGCGAGTTGCACAAGGCGGCGGTGGTGGCGGAGAGCGTCGCGGCGGCCGAGCGGTTCTACACCGAAGTGCTCGGGCTGGAAGTGGCCAAGCGCATCCCCAGCGGCACCGCGGAGGACTACGTGATGCTGCGGGCCGGATCCACCACGCTGGAGCTGATGCCGCAGGAGGCGATGGGAACGGCGCCGGGGTTCCATCACCTGTCGTTCAGGGTCGCGGACGTGGACGCGGCGGCGGCGGCCCTCAGGGCGCAGGGCGTGAGTATGGAAAAAGAACCGTTCGACCCCCTGCCGGGGCTGCGGCTGGCGTTCTTCCGCGGACCGGACGGCGTCCTGCTGCAGCTCTTTCAACGCGATTGACGACAGCTCTCGAACAGGAGGATCACCAGCAATGGCAGAATTGACGATCACCTTTCTCGGCCACGCCTCGTTCCGCTTCGAGTCGGGCGGCAGCGTGAGCTACTTCGATCCGTGGCTCGACGACAATCCCACCGCCACGCTGACCCGAGCCGAAGTGGAGCGGGCGGACGTCGTGCTGTGCACTCACGGCCACACCGACCACATCGGCGACAGCTACGAGATCTGCAAGCGCACCGGGGCCGCCTTCGTCGGCCACTACGAGCTGTGCGAAGTCGCGGCCCAGGTCGGGGTGCCGGCCGCCGCGCTGCGTTACCTCAATCCCGGCGGTTCGGTCACCGTCAAGGACATGGAGATCACCATGACCCAGGCGCACCATTCGCACTCCCTGTCGGACCACGTACTGCCGCGGCCGCTGCCGGAGGGCGTGCTCTACCACACCGGCGGCGCCGTGGCCGGCTACGTGATGGCCTACGACAACGGCATCACCGTGTACGACTCCGGCGACACCTGCCTGTTCAGCGACATGCAGCTCATCAGCCAGATGTACCGGCCGCAGGTGGCGATCCTGCCGGTGGGCGGCAAGTTCACCATGGGCGTGCGCGAGGGGGCGCGCGCGGCCAGCCTGGTGCGCGCGGACCTGGTGATTCCGTGCCACTACAGCGAGGCCCTGGGACAGCCGGCGGACATCGCCGAGCTGGCACGCCAGGTCGAGTTTCTCAGCCCCGGCACCGCGGTGGTGCCGCTGGAGCCCGGCCAGTCGGTGGTCTACACCGCCAGCTCCTACGAAGTACGCGGGTGACCGGCCCCGCCGCACCGCTCAGGGTGCTGGTGTTCGTCGGCACCGAGGGCAGCCACCACGACCACCCCGGCACCGGCCGCCTGCTGGCGCAGTTGCTGGCCGCCGAGCCGGGCGTCGAGGCGGAGCTGTCGCAGGACTACGAGATCATGGCCGGCGGCCTCGACGGGTACCACAGCACCCTGTTCTACACCGACGTGGGGGCGCTGACGCCGGCGCAGGAGGAGGGCCTGCTGGCTTACGTGCGCGGCGGCGGCGGGTTCTTCGGCCTGCACACCGCGTCCGCCTCGTTTCGCGCCAACGCCGGCTACCACGACATGCTGAACGGCATGTTCGACGGCCACAGCCCCTACATGGAGTTCAGCGTCACCGTCAGCGACGGCGATCACCCGATCACCCGCGGGCTCGACACGTTCACGGTGCATGACGAACTGCACTACTTCGTCCACGACGCCGCCCGCTCGCAGCGCCTGATGGAGGCGTACGACCCGACCACCGGCGCCACCTACGCCATGGCGCTGCACCACCGCTACGGCGCCGGCCGCGTGTTCTACTTCGCCCTCGGCCACGACGCCGGCGCCCACGATCATCCCGTCTTCCGCACGGTGATCC
>JAKZWC010000044.1:0-4359 GCA_047515735.1 Spirochaetales bacterium
CGTGTCATGGCGCTTGCGTGGCCACCGATGCCGAGCGAAGCCGGCTGTCAGCCGATTGATAGCAAGGTAGGATGGAAGCGATGCCAGTCGATGCCCCGCGGTTTTGGGAAGAGGTCCGGCTCGGTGAAGATACCGGTCTCGAGCTCAAGGAAGCTCAGTTTCGCGGCCAGCGGGTATCCGCCCCTCACCGGGACGGACTCGCGGACGGGCTCGCGGCATTCGCCAACTCCGGTGGCGGCCGTCTTGTCCTGGGCGTCACGAACGATCGCGAGCCGCAGTCGCTCGATCCGGCGCAGCTGAACGCACTGGCGAGTCTTGTGACCGAAGTATGTTCGGACAGCGTCGAACCGCCACTGGACTTCAGCTTGTACCGGGTGCCGGCCTTGCCACCGGGCGGCGGGGGCGTGCTACTCGTCGAGGTACCGGCCGGCGACACTGTTCATCGTTCGCCCGGCGGCTATTTCCGGCGGCGCGGCGATACCAAGCGCCAAATGCTGCCCGACGAAATCCGTCGGCTGTTACAGTCGCGCGGACAATCGGACGCCGCTGCCACCGATACACAGGTCATCCGCAACACCGGCGTCAACAGTTTGCGCCCGGAGTTGTGGCAACGCTACGCGAGTTCGCGCACCAACGATCCTGTCGAGATTGTCCTGACGAAATTGAAGTTCCTCAAAGATGACCAGCACGGAACGCTGCGCGCGACGGTCGGTGGCATCCTGCTCGGCGCCGACGATCCGCGCGAGTGGCTGTCAAACGCGTACATTCAGGCCGTCTGCTACGACGGCAGCCGCATGGACGGCAATCGGCAACTCGATGCCCAGGACATAAGCGGGGCGCTTGACCAGCAGATACGAGACGCGATGCGGTTCGTCGTCCGCAACCGGCGCGTCGCGGCCCGCCAGCAGCCGGCTCGCAGCGATGTGCCCCAGTACAGCGAACGTGCGGTCTTCGAGGCGGTGGTAAACGCGGTGGTGCACCGAGACTACGCGGTTTCGGGTTCGAAGATACGGCTGTTCATTTTCGACGACCGTTTGGAGCTGTACTCCCCGGGGGGCCTATGCAACTCCATGACGACCGACGATCTGCGCACCAGCCAGTTCACGCGCAACGAGCTTCTGGCCTCGCGACTCGGCCAATGTCCGGTGGGCGACGTGCCGGGGGCCGGTGGACGGCAGTACTTCATCCAGCGCCGCGGCGAGGGTATCGGCGTTATCGAGGATGAAACGTTCGCACTGTCCGGACAGAAGCCCAGTTTCGAGTTGATCGGCGAGCGGGAGTTGAAGCTCGTCCTGCCGTCGGCAAGCCCACCCCTGCCGGACGGCGTCGTGGCCCGCGTGGAGGTTCGCCACGACGGTACCGGCGAACCTCTTCAGGACATACCTGTGCTGTTGATCTATCCCAATAAGACCTACCGGCAGGAGCGCACGGATGCGTTCGGACACGCGGACTTCGATTTATACGCACGGCTGCCGATGACCGTGATGTGCGCCGCGCCGGGCTACCTGGCCCGGGTGGTGAACGACTACATGCCTGATGGACCGCTCAAGCTACGCATGCGACCCGCGGCGAACGGCGGCTCGCTGATCATTGCGAACGGCACGGGGCACCTTCCCGGTATCCTGGGACGGCTGAATCCCATACTCGACAGCCTGGACCGTACGTACCTGTACGCTGACAACGTGGCAATCAACGACGGGCTCCAGCAGCCGGTGCACTTCAAAATCGGCGAAGCGGTCCGCCTGACCGACTCGATGGGCGCCAGCGCCACGTTGTGGTTTCGCGAGATGCGTGGATCGTCGTCGGTATTTGACTACCGTTACACCTCTGGATCACGGGAGAGTAAGGCGCGACTCACATGAACCGGCGTGAGCACATCACCGTCGACCCCATGACTGACAGTATGCCAACCTACACACCATCCAGAACCTGGAGATCGAGCACGCCGGCGAAATGCATACCATCGGCTATCTGGTGGCTGACGTGGTCGACGGGCTGGCCGCGAGTCGCGCGGAGAACAGCGCCGTGGAGGCGGCGGTAGCGGGCAAGGTGGCCGAGCTGTGCGCGCGTTATCCCATTTATTCCGGACGCGGTCTTTGCCCACGCCGGCAGCCGCCGATCATGCAGAGTAACGGATCCTCAAGGAGGTCTTCAGCATGAACTTCAACGGCCTGGGCATGAGTCTCGGAACGTTGCCGCGCCTGTCGGCGGCCAGGACGCGGTCGATCACCGCGGAAAACCCGACCGGCGAGAAGGGGAGAGGCGGTATGGCTACCGAGGGGACGGGCGCGCAGCCGGCCCGTGACCTCGGTCAGGGGTGGAAAGTCTCGCCGAGCGTGATCATCGAGCCGGGAACCACCTATACGATCGCCGACATAGCGGGGCCCGGCGCGATTCAGTCGATGTGGCTGTCGGGGGACATTTCCCGCCAGGGGCCGCGCGCGCGGTTCTACATTCTGCGCATCTACTGGGACGATCAGGAGACGCCGTCGGTGGAGTGCCCGGTGGCCGACTTCTTCGCGTCCGGGTGGGGGCTGTTCCGGCAGATCAATTCCCTGCCCGTGGCGGTCAATCCAAACCGCGGCTACAACTGCTTCTGGGAGATGCCGTTCCGCAAGCACTGCCGCATCACCTTGGAAAATCGCCATAACGATCCGATCGTTCACTACTACCAGGTGAACTACACGCTGACCGAGGTGCCGGACGACGCGGCGTACTTCCATGCGCAGTTCCGGCGCACCAACCCGGTCCCGTACCAGCAACCGTACATGATCGTGGACAGCATCGCGGGCGCGGGGCAGTACGTGGGCACGACCATGGCCTGGGGCGTCAACAACAACCGATGGTGGGGTGAGGGCGAGGTCAAGTTCTTCCTGGACGGGGATCGCGACTTCCCGACGCTGTGCGGCACCGGCACCGAGGACTACTTCGGCGGAGCGTACAACTGGGACGTGGACGGGCAGTATGTGCCCTTTTCCACTCCCTTCATGGGGATGCAGGTGTTTCCTCCCGACGGCCTTTACCGGTCGCAGCAGCGGTTCTCGATGTACCGCTGGCACGTCATGGATCCGGTGCGGTTCGAGCGCGACCTGCGGGTCACCTGTCAGGCTCTCGGCTGGCGCAGTGAGGGGCGCCGCTATCTGCCGCTGCAGGATGACATCGCGTCGGTCGCGTACTGGTACCAGACCCTGCCCACGAACCCGTTTCCCGAGCTGCCGGACCGCGACTTTCTTGAAATCATCTGACGGGATCGGCCGCGGGAGCCGGCGCCGTGGCTGAATCCGCGCCGCACGCGCGGGACGTCGCCGGCCGCTCCTGGGATCCCGGACAGTACCTCAAGTTCGGCGACCACCGGCTGCGGCCCGCCCTGGACCTGATGGGGCGGATCCCGCTCGCGGACCCCGAGCGCATCTACGACCTCGGTTGCGGCAGCGGCAACGTGACCCGGTTGCTGGCCGAGCGCTGGCCCGGCGCCGCCGTCACCGGCGTGGACAACTCGCCGCAGATGCTGCAACGGGCGCGGGCCACTCCGTCGCGGGTGCGCTGGCAACACGGCGACCTCGCCGACTGGCAGCCGGACGCGGTGCCGGCGCTGCACTACTCCAATGCCGTGACTCAGTGGCTGCCCGACCACGGCGAGCTGGTTCCCCGCCTGTGGTCGCTGCTTCCTTCCGGCGGGTGCCTGGCGGTGCAGGCGCCGCTGAGCTGGGAGCTGCCGTCGCATCACCTCATCCGGGCGACGCTGGCCGAGGGCGGCGCGGACGGCGCGCCCTTCGGCAGCGCCGAACTGCGGCAGGCGGTCGGCAGGCGCTGGCTGCACGAGCCCGGCTTCTACTACGACCTGCTGGCGGTCGAATCCGCACGTCTGGACGTGTGGACCACCGAGTACCAGCAGGCGCTCAGCGGCGCCGACGCGGTACTGGAATGGGTCACCGGCACCACCCTGCGTCCCATCCTGCGCGCCCTGCAGGGCAGCGAACGGGACGCCTATCTCGATGCGCTACGACAACGGCTGAATCGCGCCTACCCCCAGCGCGCCGACGGCGTCACGCTGTACCCGTTCCGCCGCCTGTTCTTCGTCGCCGTGCGCCACTGACCTGGCGCGGCGGCCAGATTCCGGGCCACACCAGCGCCTGCAGCGCTTCCAGCGACGGTACGGGGCGGGCCACGCCGCTGTTCTCGAATAGCTCGGCGATGGCGTCGCTGCCGTAGTCGTGCAGCAGCGTCCAGGCGGCGATCCGCTGGCCCAATCCGGGATCCGTAAGGAGCGAGGGATCGTAAGCCTCCAGGACCGCCCGCAGCAGCGCGGCGTCGCGATTGCACAGCCCGAGCCACAGCGGCATCCACTCGTAGTCGGGC
>JAKZWC010000045.1:0-2556 GCA_047515735.1 Spirochaetales bacterium
CCACGAGAGGCGGTCGGCCGCTGCGGTCGAGGGCGCCCTGCAGGGCGTCGTAGCCGATGCGCTCCTGTTCGTTCTGCTCGCGGTAGCCCGGGGTCTCGCGGAAGCGGACGTCGACGCTCCAGCGCACGCCGTCGCTGCGGTTCACCCTGCTGCCGTGGAAGGTAAGGTTGTGGAACGCCAGCAAGTCGCCGCAGCGCATCGGTTCGGGTACCGGGGTGCCGCGCTGCTCCACGTCTTCGAAGCTCACCATGTTCTGGTCGGCGCGGCGCGCGCCCGGCAGCAGGCCCCACCGGTGGCTGCCGGGAATGAGGCACAGGCAGCCGTTGTGCTCGTCCACGTCGACCAGCGGGATCCATACCGAGATCACCAGGATGTGGCCCGTCTCCGGGCCGTAGTACTGGCTGTCCTGGTGCAGCGGGAAGGCGGTGTGAGTGCTGCCGGGGAGCTTGGGGCGCAGGTGGTAATCGCCGTTGAAGGAGATCTCCTCGCCCAGCAGCGGCTGCAGCGCATCGAGGATCGCCTGGTGCCGCACCAGCGCATAAAGCTCGGGCGAGAACAGGAACGTGTTCCAGGAGCGCATGCGCGACTCCGAGTCGCGGTAGAGCAGCGTAAGCCGCCGCTCGAAGGAGGCGTCGGCGTGAACCGATTCGATGGCTCCCTTGGCCTGCAACTCGCGCGCGTGGGCGTCGACGTTGCGGGTGATGAGATCGCGGATCGGCTGCAGCACGGGGTCGGGCAGCGCGTTGCGCACCACCAGGTAGCCGTCTCTCTCGAACCGCTCGATCGGGGTAGGGGAAGCTTCCTGCATTGTCTCGTTCCTTTCGCTCCGGTTACTTCGCGGTGGGTACACGCCCGCCGCTACGCTGCCGCGCGCGCCGATACTGGGCCTGGGATTGAGCCCGCGCCCGCGCGATGTAGGCGCCGTTGTCCCGTGGGTGATACCACCAGATGTCGCCCTCGGGGTAGAGGTACCAGTCGGAGCGGCTCACCAGGTAGCCGCGGATCTGCGCCCGCGGGGCATCGTCGGTCACGTAGTTGACCACGTAAAGGTCGCCGCTGGCGAGTTGCACCCAGCCGCTGTAGCCGCTGTCGGGGCACACCGCGCGGTCGTTGTCCAGGAACGCGGTACGCGCCTGGTGGAAATCCTCCGCCCAGCGATCGCGATCCACCGGTCCGGTGCGCGCCGCCTCGGCCGGGGTCTCCACGTGCAGCGCCAGGCTGTGCGAGACGCCCGCGCCGTAGCGGTAGGTGATGGCGATCTCCCCGGAGCGCAGTCGCCCCACCGACGGCCGCCCCAGGCAGGCGTTCATCTGCGCCCGTATCGGCACCGACCAGCTGCGTCCGCCGTCGGAGGACAGGCTCTTCCAGCCGGACAGCGTCTCGGCGTCCTCGCGCATGTAGCACACCACGGTGCCGTCATCCAGCTCCGCGAAGTCGCCCTCGTTCAGGCGCCAGGGCAGCCCGTTGGCGCTCGGGGTGGCGGGATCGGGCACCGCCGCCGGTCCCTCCCAGGTGGCGCCGAGATCGCGGGAACGGTACACCAGTTGCTGCTCGCGCATGTCGGAGCGCTTGCCGGTCGGGAAGTGGATACGCGTCACGCCGAGCAGCAGGTCGCCGTCGGTGAGCTGCTTGATCGACGGAACGATTCCCCAGGTGATGCCGGTCTCCTGCGGACCCTCCCAGGTGGCGCCGCCGTCGCTGCTGCGGAACAGCAGGATCATGCCCGGCTCCGGCTCGACTTCCGGCTTGTACAGCAGGTCGACGGCCAGGTACAGGGTGCCGTCGGCGGCACACAGCAGACGGGAACAGTTGAGCATGCCCTCACCGGCCTGCTGCTGCTCCTCGGTGCGTTCGACCACCGTCCGTTTCGGTTCCCAGGTACGCCCCTCGTCGTGGCTGCGGCGCACCACCACCCGCGAGAACGGCTGCGGGCCGTGGCGCAGGCTTTCGCGGTAGGTCACCACCAGAATGCCGTCGGGGGTTTGCGCGATATCCGCGAATGCCTCGTAGAGGTCGTCGTCGCGGGAGATGGTAATGCGTTCCATGGCCCTTCAAGGTTACACTTAGGAAGCGAACTTGGCACCCTCGCTAAGGAGGCCCGGATGCAAGCCACGATTGGCCGCACCATCATCATCTACAAGGCGCAACACGCCTATTCGTCGCACGCGTGCATCACGCGCCTGCCGGACGGCGACTGGCTGGTGGCCTTCGCCCAGAGCCTGGAGCGCGTGCCCTACCAGCATCCGCCCGGCGATCCCCAATACCTCAACTTCATCACCCGCTCCCGCGACCGGGGCGCGACCTGGGAGGCGCCGCGGGTGGCGCCCGGCTACGATTGGCACGGCGTGGAGGTGCCCGGCATCAGCGCCCTCTCCAGCGGCGAGGTGCTGCTCAACCAGTGGCGTTTCCTGTGGTACCCGCTGGAGCAGGCGCAGGCGCTGGCGGCGCGCGGCGAACGCCAGATCTTCGTGCGTGCGGAGCGGCACTGGCAACCGCTGGGGAGCGCCGCCGACTGGGAGCGCCACCCCTATCCCTACGCCCGCGCCGAGGGCGGCG
>JAKZWC010000046.1:0-2752 GCA_047515735.1 Spirochaetales bacterium
GGCGACCATCCGTGACGACTTCGGCGCCGGCGGGCCGTTCCTGGAGCACCGGCCCGGCTCCCCGGTCGCACCTGCCCACAGCATTACGCGCTACAATTTTGAGCGATGTTGAGCGATAGCGAGCGGCGCGAAGCGGAGCGCCTGAGATCGGAGCGGCGGCGCCGTGCGGCCGGTGCGGTTCCGCGTGCTGAATGGCTGCAAGGCGCGGCGCGGAATGCGGTGCGGAATGAGCAAGTAGCCCGGACTCTGATCCTGTTCCACGGGATGGAGTGTCCGCCGCGCCGCGCGCACCATCGGTGTCTCACGTCGGCAGGTAGGCCGATGGCGGCGCGGGTGGCCGGCCCCAGCCAGGACGGCGGAGGTTGCCGCGTACCACGCCGAGCAACGCGAACTGGAACGCGAGGCGATGCGCCGCGGCGGTGCCGTCTTGTGTTGGACCCGGCGCCGGACGCACGCGCCACGGCGGGACATCCTGCGCGGCTTCGCGCTGGCGCTGGCAACCAATGAGCAAGTGATGAAGCGAACGGTAGCGGACGTTGCCGCCGCTGTAGGTGTGCATCGCGTGACCGTGCATCGGTGGTCTGATATGGTTAAGACGTTTGCCGTAGCCATCATCATAGGTATAGCAATCGCCAGTCTTGCAGAAGCGCAATCATTCTCCGATGGTGCTTACTTGGTCCCTAATCAAATGGCACCAGGAACATATTCAACCGCCGGATCACCTTACTGCCGCTGGCTGCGGTTGCGAAGCCCCTTCCCTAGAAACCCCGCGGCCGTTATCCAGGAAGGTGGGGGCAGCATCTTTACCACGGTAACCATCCTGCATACAGACGCTATGTTTGCATCATGGAAATGCGGCGCCTGGGTGCCTGGGGATGATGCCGAATCGCTGAAACCGACCTACCAGGAAGCTGATGCTGCGGCACGATTTGTGATCACCATTATCGGCTTATCGGTGAGGGATTACGTTGAAGATCCCGTTGCACGTGCGGAGATTCGGTCGCTGGTTCAACAGGTGGTCAAATACCATACTGGCAAAACGGCGTCGATGGAAAAGTACGCTGACTTGTTCTGGGAAACTACCAGTAGGCGTTGATTGCTCAGTTATGGTGGAGACGATTCATGGGTAGCGCCATCGTTACCACTACAAGCCCATATCTTGTATTCCAGTTACGAAATACCGCCCCGGCATGGTCGGCGCTTTCAGGCACGGCACTACGCACGCCAAGCGGCCCACTATGAGCGGCTGGCCGGCGAGCTGAGGTGGTCCCGGAAAATCGGGCAGGATGATAAGGTGTATTCCAGGCCATGAGGAGGGCCAAAGGAATGGCGACGAAACGACGCCGATTCACCGCGCAGTTCAAAGCCAAGGTAGCTACCGAAGCGCTGCGCGGGGAGCGCACGATCCAGGCGCTCGCAGCCAAGTACCAAGTGCATCCGAACCAGGTCTCAGGGTGGAAGCGGCAAGCGCAGGCGGGTCTCGAGGAAGTGTTCGCCGGCGCCACCGGCCGCGGTCAGAAAGAGCACGAGGCGATGGTTCACGACCTGCACGCCAAGATCGGCGAATTGACCGTGGAGCGCGATTTTTTATCGCGCGGGCTCAGGAGCTGAGCCGGGCGGAACGAGTGCAGATGATTGACCGCGAGCATCAGAAGTTGAGTGTGAGCCGGCAATGCCGACTGCTCGCGGTGAGCCGCTCGACGGTGTACTACCAACCGCTCGGGGAGAACGCGCAGACCCTGGCGTTGATGCGCCGGATCGACGAGCTGTACCTGGATTACCCGTTCTACGGCAGCCGTCAGATGATGCGTCATCTGGCGCGCGAGGGGGTGGCGGTAGGGCGGCATCGGGTGCGCCGGCTGATGCGGCTGCTGGGACTGGAGGCGATCTACCGCAAGCCGCGGACCACCGTAGCGAACCCGGAGCACCGCGTGTTCAGCAGCGCCACGATCATTGATGGGATAAGCGCGATTCTGGGTCGGGCTGATTGAGGGAAGGAAAAGGAACCCCCTCACGGAGCTTGATCAACAAGCCCGTAAGGGGGTGGTCTCCTTGTAACCAAGAGCAAGGAGAGCATCAGTGTTACAGAAACTGCTGGGAGATACCAGCTTTCATCGTCTGCTCCAGAGAATCGACGAGGACGTGGCCGAAGGGGTGCGCAGCAAGGGCTGTCGGCACTGCGGGGCCGCACTGCACTCGGCGCGCTATGAGCGCAAGCCGCGCGGCGGGCCGAGCGAACTGCCGGCGAAGTATGAGCGGCGGGCGAGTTTCTGTTGCGCGGCGGCAGGGTGCCGTAAGCGGGTGACGCCGCCGGCGCTGCGGTTCTGGGGCCGGCGGGTGTATCTGGGGCCGGTGTTTCTGCTGGTGTTCAGCCTGCACAACGGGATCACGCAGAAACGAACAGAAGAGCTGCGCAAGCAGTTGCAGGCGCCGACGTTGAGCCGGCATACGCTGAGGCGCTGGCGTCAGTGGTGGCTGGAAGTGTTCCCGAGGAGTTCGTTCTGGAGCACCGGGCGGACGCGCTTGATGCCGCCGGTAGATGAGAAGTCGCTGCCTGCGGCGCTGCTGGAGCGGTTTGGTCAGACCGACGCCGCCGAGCGGGTGGTGGCAGCGTTGCGCTATCTGGCGCCGGCGACCGCCGGAGCGGGCTCGGTGATGGACCCCTGACCACCCGCAGAAGATGCAAGCGCCGCTGAAGCTCCCGCACGAGTTGTGAGCTATCCCCGGGGCGCGGCGCTCGCCAGATTAGAGG
>JAKZWC010000047.1:0-5872 GCA_047515735.1 Spirochaetales bacterium
GCAGCCGGACGCGGATGAGTGGATCGCCGTGCTCAACGCCACCGGCCAGCTCGGCACCTGGGACCACGCGCGGGCGCACACGGCGCTGACGGCAGAGCGGCCGGTGCTGGCGGGCGGCACCTATCTGATCCTCCGCGGCGAACGCGCCGTGGCCACCGCCTGCACCATCGCGCCGACGGCGGCCGAGCCACGCTCCGAGCTGGGCTGGGTGGCCGTGGCGCCCGCCCATCAGGGGCACGGCCTGGGGCTGCAGGTGTGCAGCGCGGTGCTGTGGTACGCTCGCCGGGAAGGCTGGCCGGCCACCACGCTCAACACCGACGACTGGCGCCTGCCGGCCATCAAGACCTATCTCAAGCTTGGCTTCGAGCCGGAGCTGACCCACGCCAGCCACGGCGCGCGCTGGCAGGAGATCCACCGGCTCGGCGCGGCGCCGGCCGCGCAGGCACAGGGAGGGGAGGCGTGATCAAACCGTTCGGCGACGGCCGCGACTGGTTCTTTCGGAAACGGTTCGGGATGTTCATCCACTGGGGGCTGTACGCCATCCCGGCGTGGCAGGAACAGGTGCTGTGGCGCGGCGACATGCGCCGGCGCGACTACGAGAAGCTGGTGCACGAGTTCAATCCCCGGCAGTTCGATCCCGAGGCCTGGCTCGACGTGCTGCAGGAAGCGGGCATGGAGTACCTGTGCATCACCACCAAGCATCACGACGGGTTCTGCCTGTGGGCCACCGCCTGCACCGACTACAACGTGATGCGCACGCCCTACGGCAAGGACATCATCGGCATGGTGGCGGAGGCGTGCCACCGGCGCGGCGTGGGGCTCGGCTTCTACTACTCGCTGCCCGACTGGCATCACCCCAACTACCCCAACCTGGGCCGCCACCACGAGATGCTCGGCCCGCGCCCCGGCGACGCGCCCGACGAGGAGAAGTACCTGGAATTCGTGGGCAGCCAAGTGCGCGAGCTGCTCACCAACTACGGCAAGCTCGGCGAGTTCTTCTGGGACATCAACGTGGCGGAGTTCGACGCCCCTGAGCTGAACCGGATGATCCGCGAGCTGCAGCCCGACGCGCTGATCAACGACCGCGGCCCCGCCCCGGGCGACTATTCGACCCCCGAGCGCCACGTGCCCGAGGGAGCGGCCTTCACCCGGCCCACCGAGGCGGTGCAGTCCCTGGGACGTGAGAGCTGGGGCTACCGCGAGGGCGAGGACTACTACGCCCACAAGTTCCTGATGCAGAGCGTGGACCGGATTCTGGCGATGGGCGGCAACTACCTGCTCAACGTGGGACCGAAGGCGGACGGCACCTTCCCCGCCGAGTGCGTGGCGGCGCTGCGCCGCATCGGCGACTGGTACCGGCGCGTGCGGGAGGCTATCGACGGCACCGTGCCCTGCTCCCACCTGGTGCAGCGCACCGCGGCGGGGGCCTCGGGCGACACTCTGTTCCGTTACGACGAGTTGCTACTCACGCGGCGCGGCAACACCATCTACGTGCACTGCCCGCACGACCTGCAGACCGGCGGCGCCGTGCTGAGCGGGTTCGCCGAGGAGCCGCGCTCGGTCACCCTGCTCAACGACGGCCGCGAGCTGGCGTGGGCGGTGGACGTGATCCCGTGGCGCTGGACCGCGCGCCCCTGTCTGCGGATCTGCGATCTGCCGGTGAACGAGATCACCGACGAGGTGCTGGTGATCAAGCTGGAGCTGGACGACGAGTCTACCGCCTGAGGTGCGCGGCAGCGTTGCGCACCAGGGTCGTGACCAGCCAGACGAAGAACAACAGCAGCAGCAGCGCCATCACGCCCATCCCGAGCGCCACCGCGATGCGGCCCACCAGCGGCGTGTCGGCAGCGAGCAGCGTGCCCACCACCCCCACCAGGCGCCCGCCGGTCACTGCCGCGACCGTCGCGATCAGCCCGATCGCAATCAGCCACACTACGAGATTGACGATCGGATGAGCCGTCTGTCGACCGTTCGCCGCCACGATAGTCTCAATATATCCTGGATCAGGTGCCCCGGACCGTGCTTCACTACTTTCGCGTCATGCAGAACGTGACGGTCTCGTTGCCCGAAGACACCGCTCGATGGTTGCGCGTGGAGGCAGCCAAGGCCGATCGCAGCGTATCCCGCTGGCTGGCTGACCTGCTCGAAAGTATGCGGCGTCAGGATGCTGAGTACGAAGCGGCGATGGAGCGCTGTCTGGCGATAAAGCCGCGCAAGTTGCAGTGGGTCGACGGCCGTAAGCCGACCCGCGAGGAGCTGCATGACCGGGCAAGTTTTCGTTGACACCAACGTGCTGCTGCTGACGGAGGATCTCCAGCATGGCCAGATGTTGGGGACGGTACGGGTGATCGATCCGTTCGCCTCACCCGAGCGGACGCCGGCGGAGTTGCTTTCCGCTGCGGAGGCGAAGTAGCCGATGGCGCGGCCGCCCAACCTGCTGCTGCTGATCCCCGATCAGCACCGCGCCGACTGGCTTGCGGGTGGCGACCTGCCGCTGCGCACCCCCACGCTGCAGCGGCTGGCGGCGCGCGGGGTTTCCTTTCGGCGCGCCTATTGCACCTCGCCGCTGTGCGCGCCGTCGCGGGCATCGCTCGCGTCGGGGCGTCACTACGCCCACTGCGGGGTACCGGGCAACGGCCACGACTACCCGCTGCAGCAAGCGACCTTCTATCAGGCGCTGCGGGCCGCCGGTTACCGCGTCGCCGGGGTCGGCAAGTTCGACCTGCACAAGGACGCCAGCGACCCCGCCAACCTGTGGTGGGAGCTGGACGGCTCACGGCTGCTGGAGGAGTGGGGGTTCACCGACGGCATCGACAGCGAAGGCAAGCTGGACGACAGCATCTCCTACCGTGCCGCCGGCGCGCCGCGCGGACCGTACCTGAAGATGCTGCACGACCGCGGCCTGGCAGCACGCTACGTGCAGGAACACGCCAACCGCCGCGAGCACCTGGACGCGTACACCACCGCCCTGCCGGACGACGCCTACGGCGACAACTGGGTGGCCGGCAACGCTCTGCAGGTGCTGGAGGGGCTGCCGCGCAACACGCCGTGGTTTCTGCAGGTGAACTTTCTCGGTCCGCACAATCCGTTCGACGTCACCGCCGCCATGCGTGCGCGCTGGGAGAGGGTGGAGCTCCCCCTGCCGCACGCCAATGCTCACCCGGACCACGACGGCCTGCTGCGCACCCGCCAGAACTACGCCGCCATGATCGAGAACATCGACGCCTGGTGCGGGCGGCTGCTGGAGGCGGTGGCCGCGCGCGGCGAGCTGCAGGACACCCTGGTGATCTACTCCTCCGACCACGGCGAGATGCTCGGCGACCACGGCCGCTGGGGCAAGAGCACCTGGCACGAGGCGGCCGTGCGGGTACCGCTGATCGCCGCCGGCCCGGGCTGCGTGGCCGGCGCGGTGTCGCAGGCGCTGGTGAGCCTGCACGACCTCGCCGCGACGTTTCTGGACTACGCCGCGGCGCAGCCGTTGCCGGCGATGGACGCCGTGTCGTTGCGGCCGCTGCTGGAGGGACGCCGCGACCGGCACCGCCCGGCGGCGGTAGCCGGCCTGGCCGGCTGGCGCCTGGCCACCGACGAACGCCACAAGCTGGTGCTCGATCCGGCCCACGAGCCGCTCCTGTTCGATCGCCGCGCCGACCCGTTCGAGGAGCACAATCTCGCCGCCGCACGCCCGGAGGTGGTGGACCGCCTGCGCATGCACCTGGGGTAACACGACGAAGCAGACAGCCGCCACCGCATGCGGTACGATTATGAAACACTGAGTTCGCAGGAGGACCCTGATGAAGAGAATCCTTGCCATTCTGATCGCCGGCACCACCGCCATCGGCGCCTGGGCGGGGCCCGAGGTGGAGATCGAACCCGTGGCGGGCGCAGCCGCCGCAGCCGAAGCGGAGGAGATGAACCCGATCGACCTGTTGGAGCCGGTCGATTACTCCGCATGGGAGCGCGGCCGCCACGGCGGCCGGTTCGTGGTGACCAACATATCCGACCCCAAGACCTTCAACGCGGTGGTGGCCGCGGAGACCTCGACCACCGACATCACCGACCGCATGTTCCTGGGCGCGGTGCGGCGCAACCAGCTCACCCTGGAGTGGGAGCCGGACCTGGCCGAAAGCTGGGAGATCTCCGAGGACCAGAAGACCATCACGCTCACCCTGCGCAGCGGCCTGACCTGGTCCGACGGCGACCCGATCACCGCGGACGAGATCGTCTGGACCGTCAACGAGGTGATCATGAACGAAGCGGTGGAAACCAGTTCCCGCGACGCGCTCCTGATCGGCGGCGAGTGGGCCCAGTTCGAACTGATCGACGACCTGACCTACCGCATCGTCCTGCCCTCGGTGTACGCCGGCATCTTCGAAGTCGCCTCGTTCGGGCCGATGCCGCGCCACATCTTCGAGCCGCTGATCGAGGCGGAAGGCGCCGCCGCGGTCAACTCCTTCTGGGGGGTCGACACCGACGTGACCGCCATCGTCGGCAACGGCCCGTTCCTGATCAGCGAGTACCTGCCGAGTCAGCGGGTGGTGATGACGCCCAACTCCAACTACTACGAAAAGGACGAGTGGGGCCAGCAGCTCCCCTACCTGGACGAGTTCGTGATCGAGTTCGTGGAGGATCTCGACACCGGCCTGGGCCGCTTCATCGCCGGTGAAACCGATGCCTGGGGCCTGCGGGGCGAGGACTACGGAGTCCTGGTCGACAAGCAGGAAGCGGACAATTTCCTGATCTACAACGTCGGCCCCGCCTCCAGCACCCAGTTCATCACCTTCAACCAGAACCCGATCGAGGGCGAGGAAGACGGCGGCATCGAGCCGCCGGCGCTCACCTGGCTGTCGAACAAGAGCTTCCGGCAGGCGATGGCGCACCTGATCGATCGCCAGACCATCATCAACAACATCGCCTTCGGCTTCGGCTACCCGCAGTACTCGTTCGTGTGGACCGTCTCCCCCTACTACTGGGCGGGCGCCGCCGACGCCGCCTTCGAGTACGACCCGGAGCGCGCCAAGGAGCTGCTCGACTCGATCGGCTACACCGACCGCGACGGCGACGGCGTGCGCGAGGATCCGGACGGCAACAAGATCGAGCTGATCCTGAACACCAACTCCGGCAACGACGTGCGCGAGCAGATCGGCGAGCTGTTCAGCCAGGAGGCGAAGGCGGTCGGCATCGACGTCACCTTCAAGCCGGAGGCGTTCAACGAGATGGTCACCCGGCTGGTCTCCTCTTACGACTGGCAGATGATCCTGATCGGCCTGACCGGCTCGGTCGACCCGGTGGGGGGCGCCAACGTCTATCCGTCGTACGGCAACCTGCACATGATCGAGCCCAACCAGGAGTCGCCGCGCCGCGACTGGGAGGCGGCGGTTGACGCCGCCTGGGACGAGGCCAACCTGACCACGGACGAGGAGCAGCGCATCCGCGGCTACCGCAAGCTGCAGGAGCTCTGGATCGAGGAGGTACCCTGGGCCTACACCTTCGCCCCGGCGGTGATGCACGCCTTTCGCAACACGGTCGGCAACATCAGGCCGCATCCGCTCAACGGCTACGGCATCAGGGGCATCGTCGACCGGCTCTACATAAAGTAAGCCGACTCACGGTGGAAGAGTCCGGGCCCGCGATAACCGCCGGAACCCCCTCATAGGGCGGCACGGACACTCCGTGACCCACGACACCACGACAGCCGGTGCACCGGCATTGCCGGTGCTGCCGGCGGTTCGGCACGTTCGGTTCGGGACCAGGGCATGAGCCTGCCGCTGCTGCGACTGATCATCCGCCGGCTGCTCAATACCGTGCCGATCCTGGTGGTGACCCTGGCCATCGCCTTCTGGCTGATCCAGCTCGCACCCGGCGACGCCTACAC